>CALGKS010000257.1 GCA_937930475.1 uncultured Collinsella sp.
GTAAATTAAATGCGCGGATAACAGGAAACTCTTTCGATAAAGTCTATGATGGAATCAATGGACATGGGCGTATCGGCGTTATCTGTCGCACGCTCGGCCACCACGCGCTCGGCGCAGGCGGCGCACTCCCCCGCCGACTTGCCGCACACCGGAATACCGTCGAGCGTATGGCACGTGACATTGGTGTGGTGGTCGGTAATCTCGACGACCGCGGTATGGCCCCCGGCTGTGGCAGTCACCTTGATGTAGAGGTTGGGCACACCCTCGACAAGCGACACATCGCAGTAACCGGCATCGACGAGGAGCTCGGCCACGCGAGCACGATCTTCGTCGTTAACGCACTCGAGCACCTCGAGCGCGCTCTTGGCGTCACCGCCCACGGCACCCAGTACGGCCGCTGCTTCAATACCGTGCATACCGCCCGAATTGGGCACGGTCACGCTCTTAACGTTCTTGATGATGTTGCCCGAGCAGGCAACGTCCACATGATCGGGCTCGCAACCGAGTGTCTGGCTCGCCAGCGCCGCTGCATAGGCAACGGCAATAGGCTCGGTGCAGCCGAGCGCACAGACAAGCTCGCGGTTCAAGACATCGCAAAAAGCGGCATCGCGGATGGAATCGGTAGGCATAGGTATCTCCTGCTTACATAACGGACTGGACTCTCGATAATAGTTAGCTCTTTTATTTGATAACAATGCATCAAAAACCGCAACCATAGTTCCGACGGACGGCGTTCAAGCGCAATCCGACGGCATTCATTCATGAAAAGCCGGTCTTGTTGCATGCTAAAGCGTTTGACCAAAAAACGCCCGAGCGTTTACACAAAAGTCGCGCTATCATGCAGTCGAACGCGGTAAAACCTTTAGCAATTCCGCCGCACGGACCAGAGAGGAACCACTCATGAAGATTGGTATCGGTAACGACCACGCCGCCGTCGAGCTCAAGAACATCATTTCCGAGCACCTGAAGGAGCGCGGCTGTGAGGTCGTGAACTTTGGAACCGACACCTCCGAGAGCTTTGATTACCCCATCGCCGGCTACAAGGTGGGTAAGGCCGTTGCCAACGGCGACGTCGACCTGGGCATCCTGATCTGCGGCACCGGCGTCGGCATCAGCCTGGCTGCCAACAAGGTGGAGGGCGTTCGCGCCGTCGTGTGCTCCGAGCCCTTCAGCGCCAAGCTCTCGCGCATGCACAACAATACCAACGTGCTCGCCTTTGGCGCCCGCGTCGTGGGCTCCGAGCTCGCCAAGATGATTGTCGACGAGTGGCTCGACGCCGAGTTTGAGGGCGGTCGTCACGAGCGTCGCGTCAATCTCCTCAACGAGATCGACCAGACGCGCGGCCTTAAGATCGTCGACGAAGCCTAAAGATTCACAAAGCCATACGCTAACGCCAGCCCCCGCCCGGAAGAAACATCCGGACGGGGGCTCTTTAGTAGATTTGTGGGCGTTTACCAAAATCTACTGGAATAAAAAGGGCGCCGCGGATGGAGTTCCGCGGCGCTCAAGCCACACGCTAACAGCTTTAAGGAGTCAAAGCTGGTTTAGCCAAAAAAGCGCTTGATCTCGATCTCGGCGTTCTCCAGGCAGTCGGAGCCATGGATCACGTTGGCGTTGACATCGACGGCAAAGTCGCCGCGAATGGTGCCGGGAGTGGCATCAAGCGGGTTGGTGGCGCCCATAAGGGTGCGCATCTTGGAGACAGCGGAGAGACCGGAAACGACCATCTTGACGACCGGACCGCTCGTCATAAAGTCACACAGACCGCCAAAGAAGGGCTTATCGGCCAGATGAGCATAGTGCTCCTCGACGGTGGCGCGCTCAAGCGTGGTCATCTCCATGCGCTCGATAACAAGGCCGCTGCGCTCGATACGAGCAACGATCTCGCCGATCTTGCGATCGCGCACGGCGTCGGGCTTAATCATGATGAAGGTCTTCTCGATAGCCATAAGGTAGCCTTTCAAGTAGGTTCGCGCGTGCCCAAGTCCCATTCCGGCACCCGCCTGGACTGCATCGTAACAGAGTTTTAGCTGCAGTTAAACAAAAAGCTGTTTATTGAAACGCTGCAATTAATTAAAGCGCTCCATATGTGTCACTTCTGTTTCGAAGCCCGATTAGAGTACCATCCGACCGCCCATCAACCGCACCGAACCGAGCGGACGGTCGGTTGCCACCCGCGAACGTACCCCCTTCACAACCTGCCCAAAGGTCCTACAGAAGTTCTCGACAAGCTCCTCCCCCAGGGCAACAAAATACGGACGCCCACATCAGCAGGCGCCCGTAAAGCGAAAACGATTTATCAATAAATGGCCAAAGCCGCTTAAGCCAAACCTTACTTTGCCCCGTGACCCATTTCAACGACCTTGGTCAGCGACCCAAACACACCCTCGTCGGCCACGAGCTGTGCCTCGGCACGCTGCAACTGCACGGCAACGGCGGCGGGAGCGGTGCCGCCCTCGGTCGTGCGTGCGGCGACAATCGACGGGATATCGAGCGCCTCGGTAATGTCGCGCTCAAAAAGCGGGCTTGCCTCCTGGAACACCTCAAACGGCAGGTCCTCAAGATTGCAGCCGCGCTTCTCGCACATCAGGACCAGATGGCCCACCACGGCATGTGCCTCGCGGAACGGCAGACCACGCTTGGCCAGGTAATCGGCAACATCGGTAGCGGCAAGGTGCCCCACGCCGCACTCGCGCGCCATGGCATTCTCGTTGACGGTCCAAGTCGAAATCATTCCGGCCATAACGGACAGGCACTGCATGAGCGTATGGGCGGTATCGAGCGCGCCCTCCTTGTCCTCCTGCAAGTCCTTATTATAGGCGAGCGGCAAGCCCTTCATGGTCACGAGCAACTGCACCAGGTTGCCGTACACGCGACCGCTCTTGCCGCGGATAAGCTCGGCAAAGTCGGGGTTCTTCTTCTGCGGCATGATAGACGAGCCGGTGGAGTAAGAGTCTGAAAGCGTGATAAAGCCAAATTCGGAGCTCGACCACAGCACGATCTCCTCGGAAAGACGCGACAGGTGCATCGCCATGACGGAGCCGGCGTAATGCAGATCGAGCAGGAAATCACGGTCGGAAACAGCATCGAGTGAGTTAGGAATCACGCCCGCAAAGCCAAGTTCGGCAGCCGTCATCTGGCGATCGAGAGGATAGCTCGTGCCGGCAAGCGCGGCAGCACCCAGCGGACAGTTGTCGGCGGCATCAAAGGCGGCCTTCAAGCGTGTAAAGTCGCGCGCGAACATCCAGGAATACGCCAGCAGATGATGCGACAGCAGCACGGGCTGAGCGTGCTGCATATGCGTGTAACCCGGCAGAATCACCTTGTCGTACTTCTTAGCCGCATCCATCAGCACATGGCGCAGCTCAAGATTGGCCTCCATGAGCTCCTTGGCAAGCGCCTTGACGCCCAGGCGCGTATCGGTCGCCACCTGGTCGTTGCGCGAACGCCCGGTATGCAAGCGCTTACCGGCCTCACCGATGCGACGCGTCAGCTCGCTCTCGATGGACATATGGATGTCCTCGTCGTTGATATCGAAGGTAAAGTTGCCGGCATCGATATCCTGTTCGATTCCGTTCAGGCCCTCGGCGATCGCCTGCTCGTCCTCGGCACTGATGATGCCCTGGGCGGCCAGCATCTTGGCATGTGCCTTAGAGCCGGCGATATCCTGCTTATAGAGATGCTTGTCGACCGGCAACGACGCACCAAACTCCTGCGTGACCTCGGCCACGCCCGCCTCAAAACGACCGCCCCAAAGAGCCATGGAACCGTCTCCTTTCTCCAAATACCAAAACAAGCGCCCAAAGCAATGCGCCATATCGCTAAAGCGATTTTCAACCGCTAGTTTTGCATATTCCCCACCGTGCGCGAGGCCATATAGCTAATTTGCAAAGAAGTGACGCACCATGCACTTGGCGCCCAACGTCTCCCTCCGGATGTTGCCCTGCGAACCGTCAATCCAAGCCTTCAGGCTCATAGGGACGTCCTCGACCTTTGCAGCATCGAGCTCGGGCGCGAGGGCAAGTAAAGCATGCACGACAGCATTGAACATAATGGATACTCCTCATATATATAGGCGCAGAGCCGCCAAATTGATAGAAGGAGCCCCGCCGGACAACCCCGGCGGGGCTCGGACTCAGCCGCAGTCGCGGCGTCATATATGCGGGCGGAACGTAGGGGCCACCGATGTTAAGAAGTGTCAGCAAGCATAACGAAAGGTAGGGACCCCATGCGCCCGTTATGTATCACGCGGATGGGCCGCGCGGATACCAAGGAAAGGAAGACTTAAGCCTGGGCAGCGGCAGAGCTGGGACCCTGGACCTTGGCCCACGTCTTGAGCGACAGTGTATCGATCTCGATAAAGCCGGCGCTGGCCTTCTCGTCAAACGTGGTGTCACGGTCGTAGGTAGCCAGACCGTAGTCATACAGGCTAAACGGGCTCTTGCGGCCGACGACATGGCAGTTGCCCTTAAAGAACTTCAGGCGGACGGTGCCGGTCACGAACTTCTGGGTGTCGGCCATAAAGGCGTCGAGCGCGTTCTTGAGCGGGCTGTACCACTGGCCGTTGTACACGGCGGTGGCCCAATCCTGCTCGAGTTTGATCTTGGTCTTGAGCAGGTCGCCCTCGACGCAGATGTCCTCGAGTGCCTTGTGGGCGGTGATGAGCGTCAGGGCGCCGGGAACTTCGTAGCACTCGCGGCTCTTGAGGCCCACCAGACGATCCTCGACCAGGTCGAGACGGCCAAAGCCGTTGTCGCCGGAAATCTTGTTGAGGGCGATGACGATCTCGGAGAGCTTCATCTTCTTGCCGTCGACGGCGACGGGCTTGCCCGCCTCAAACTCAATCTCGGTGTAAGTCGGGGTATCGGGCGTGTCCTCGGGATTCTTGGTCATAACCCAGGCGTCGTCGAGCGGCTCGTTCCAGGGATCCTCCAGGTGGCCGCACTCAATGGCACGACCCCACAGGTTGTCGTCAATGGAATAGGGGTTATCGTTGGCACCCTCGGGAACCGGCACGTTGTGGGCGTGGGCATAGGCGACCTCGTCGGGACGGCACTTCAGATCCCACTCGCGAACCGGGGCGATGACCTTAAGCTCGGGATCGAGGGCCTTGACGGCAGCCTCAAAACGAACCTGGTCGTTACCCTTGCCGGTGCAGCCGTGGGCGACGTAGGTCGCGCCAAACTCGTGGGCGACCTCGACAAGCTTCTTGGCGAGCAGCGGGCGAGACAGGGCGGAGAGCAGCGGGTACTTGTTCTCGTACATGGAGTTTGCAGCGATGGCCTTGGTCAGGAACTCATCGGAGAACTCGTCGCGCAGGTCGAGCACCTGGCAATCGAGAACGCCCAGGTCGAGCGCCTTCTGCTTCTTGGCATCCAGGCCGGTCTCCTCCTGGCCCACGTTGCCGCAGACACAAACGACATCGAGATTCTTCTCGTCCTGGAGCCACTTGACACATACGGATGTATCAAGACCACCGGAATATGCGAGAACGACTTTTTCCTTGCTCATGGCTGTTTCCTTTCGCCCTTGGTAGCTAGTTAGAACATCGGTCAGTTGCAAGTCATTTCAAGGTCATATACCGTGCAATATCAGGTTAAATAGCAAAAATCAGCACATACATGCCCTAGAAACATGCAGCAATGTCGTGCTAAAACCCAACGACCTCAAAATGACTCTGTTGAGGCAATTCGCCCCATGCGGACAGAGACGATTGTTATCGTCGTCGGGAAATTGCGCGCTGGCGTCGGATGGCATTGTCTGCAGTAGTGATGATCTTTACGAACTGCATCTGCCTCTCCTTTCACCTATCGCCGGGCGCAATTCAAATATCGTAAACGGTACCTTTTTCTCGGTAAGCGGCTCTTTTGCCGTCTCCGTTTTCGATGGTCGCTATATTACGCTAAAGTGCCCGCAGCACAAGCGTCAAATTCAAATTTCTGAAAAGTTTTTTCATTACTTTGTGAAGCGTGGTGCAAATACGCTCCGTTCCTGCGACAATACGCTCGGTTACTGGTTGATGGTTATAACGTCTGAAACAATTTCGAAACGAAAGGCGCGCTTTTATGCAAACTTACGAATCGGACACCAATATCGGCAGCATTAAGATTCTCGCCGTTGATATGGACAAGACGCTGCTCACCGACGAGCGCGTGTTGCCGCAGGGTCTTGATGAGCGCTTGGACAAGCTCGCCGACGCCGGCATCGTATTCTGCCCCGCTAGCGGACGTCCAGCCCCCAAGCTCGAGGAGATGTTCGAGGACATCAAGAACCGCCTCGCCTTTTGTCCCGACAACGGAGCGTGCGTCATCTATCGCGGCAGTTATATCTATAAGAGCAATATCGACGTGGAGCTGTACCAGCAGGTCTTGAGTCGTGCCTCGGAGGATCCTCGCGCCGTTCCCGTCCTGTGCTGCTACGACGAGTTCTACGTGCTTGCCCGCGACCATCAGTACCACGACGAGATCAGCGTCTACTACAACACAATCAACTACGTCGACAGCTTTGAGGGCATTGATTCCGAGTCCAACAAGATTTCGGTCTTCTTCCCCGGCTACGACGCCGAGCCCGCTTTCCGCGAGACCTATAGCCCCGAGTTCTCGGACAAGCTCTACGTCACCAACGCCGGGCGCGAGTGGATCGACTTTATGAACCTGGGTGTCGACAAAGGCGCCGGCGTCGCGCATCTGTGCGAGCAGCTCGGCATTGATATCGCCGATGCCGCCGCCGTGGGCGATACGTACAACGATATTCCCATGCTGGAGCGCGTCGGACACAGCTTTATCGTGGACAATGCCGAGGAGCACATGAACGCGCATGCCAAGTGGCGCATTCCGAGCAACAACGACGGGGGCGTACTGACGCTCATCGACGCCATCTTGGCGGCTCGGTAACTTATCCCAACGGACCTGGCCGGGCGGCAGGGGTTAACTTTTCGCTCGGTCAGGTCCTGCGCAAGACGAAAGCCACATTAAGTGGCTTTCTTTGCGTGCGGAATCTACGAAAAGTTAACCCCTGCCGCCCGGCCAGGTCCTGCGGTGACTTGTTTGCCGCCGAGATGGTGTCTTGGCGCCTAGATACTTGGCTGAATTAATTTGAATGAGGGGAGCTCCTTGTTGGAAGGGGCTCCCCTCTGCTTTTGGTTACTTTGGAACTGTGGTGGCTTCCCTATTTGGCGTCTGCCCAGGTTATGCCGGTGCTGGCTTCGGCGATCAACGGTACGCGGAGGTCTACTACGTGCTCCATGACGTCGCGGACCATGGCGGTGAGGCGCTCGACTTCGTTGACGGGGCACTCAAAGTCCAGTTCGTCGTGTACCTGCAGGATCATGTGGGCGGCAAAGCCCTCTTCTTCCAGGCGGCGGCTTACGCGGGCCATGGCGATCTTGATGATGTCGGCTGCGGTGCCCTGCATGGGATGGTTCATGGCCGTGCGCTCACCAAAGCCGCGGAGCTGTGGGTTTTTGGCCTTGAGCTCGGGAATATGGCGTCTGCGGCCATACATGGTCTCGGCATAGCCCGTCTGCTTGGCACGTGCCACCACGTTGTCGAGGAACGTGCGCACGCCCGGGTAGGCCTCGTAGTAGCGGTCGATCATGCCACGCGCCTCGGCCATCGAGATGTGCAGCGACTGCGAGAGACCGTAGGCCTGCTGACCGTACACGATGCCAAAGTTCACGGCCTTGGCGCGACTGCGCAAGTCGGGCGTTACCTCGGACACGGGAACGCCAAACACGCGCGCGGCCGTCTCGGCATGGAAGTCCTCGCCCTCGTTAAAGGCACGCACCAGATGCTCGTCACCCGAAAGATGCGCCAGCAGACGCAGCTCGATCTGCGAGTAGTCCACCGCCAAAAAGACGCTGCCCTCGCCTGCCGAAAACGCCGTCTTGACGGTACGACCCAGCTCCGAGCGCGTCGGGATGTTCTGCAGGTTCGGATCGCTCGAGGACAGACGCCCCGTCGCGGTAATGGTTTGGTTGTACGTGGTGTGCACGCGGCCGTCACCGCGGCGTAGCGGGCCCAACGTGTCCAGATAGGTTGACTTAATCTTGGACTTCTCGCGCCAGTCCAAGATCAGACGAACAATCTCGTGGTCGCGGGCAAGATCACTCAGTACCTTGGCGTTGGTCGAATAGTAGCCGCGCTTGGTCTTTTTGAGACCCTTGGTCGGAAGGCCCATCACATCAAAGAGCACATGCGAGAGCTGCATGGGGCTGCCGATGTTAAAGGTCTCGTCACCGGCAAGGTCGCGAATGCTTCGCTCGACCTCGGTGATCTGGGTCGCCAGGCCCTCGGACAGGCTGCGCAGACGGTCGGGATCCACGAGCATGCCCGCGCGCTCCATCTTGGCAAGCACCGGCACAAGCGGCATCTCGATGCCGTCGAACACGTTGGCGGCGTTCTCGCGGGCCATGCGGTCGCGCAGCGGTGCGACCAGCGCCAGCGTTAAGGCCGCCGTGCGGGCGGCAGGAGCCGGAGCGTCCTCGCCGGTGCCCTCTGCACCGCGCGCCGCAGGCAGCGCCATCTGCAGATAGGTATCGGCCAGATATGCCTCGTCGAACTCGGAGCGGTCGGAATCCAGCAGGTAGGCGGCAACCACGGTATCGAAGATGCGCGTGGAATCGGCAGCGAGCGGATCCATGAGCTCGGGCTCAGAAGAATCGATGGGCGAAAGCTCGTGCAACAGCGCCTTCATATCCGGGCTCGCCACGCGACCCTCCATAAACAGACGCGCGAGCACGCCGGCAATCACGCCGTGGACGAAGTTGAAGCCCTCGACCTCAGCCGCCGCACAGCTGTCGCCCTCCTCGAGCGCGAACAGGCCCTTGGACGTCGCCAACCACAGCGTGCGCGTCAGTCCAAAGAGCGCGCCCTCTTCCTTGTCGTCGTCCACCACGGCGGCGACCCACTCGTCGGCATCAATCGCGCGGGAAATCTCAGCCGCAACGGCACCAAGCGCGTCAGCATCGCCCGCGGCCGCGCGAACCATCGTAGGCATCTCAAACACACTGGAGGCAGCAGCCCCGCCCTCGCCGCCGATCAGCGCCAAGAAGCGGTTCTGCATGGCCGTAATGCCAAGCGTGCCCAGCGCCGCGGAAACCTCATCGGCAGAAAACGCCGGGAAGGACGTCGCCTCAAAATCGAGTTCAACAGGCGCATCGGTGCGGATGGTCGCCACCTTACGGCTCAGCAGCGCGTCGTCGATGTGCGCGCGCAGGTTTTCGCCCATCTTGCCCTTGACCTCGTCAGCATGCGCGATGACCTCGTCAAGGCTGCCGTACTGCGCAATGAGCGCGCTCGCCTTTTTGGGGCCGATGCCCGGCACGCCGGGGATGTTATCGGACGTGTCGCCCTTCAGACCGTAAAAATCGGGCACGAGCGCCGGCGTGATGCCGTGATACAGATCGTCCACGCTCTCGGGCGTCATGATCGCCACGTCGGACAGGCCCTTGCGGGTCGAGACCACGTTGACGTGCTCGGTCACGAGCTGATACATATCGCGATCACCGGTCACCAGCAGCATGTCACAGCCGGCCTGCTCGCCCAGGCGCGCCATAGTGCCCAGGATGTCATCGCCTTCCCAGCCCTCGGACTGCAAAATCGGCACGTTGAGCGCGGCGAGCAGCTCCTTAATCATGGGAAACTGCGCGTGCAGATCGGGGTCCATGGGCGGGCGCTGAGCCTTGTACTGCGGCAGCATCTCCATGCGCACGCGCGGCTTGCCCTTGTCAAACGCCACAACAACGCCGTCGGGATTAAAGGCGTCAATCATCTTGAGGAACATATTCAAAAAGCCAAAGATCGCGTTGGTGGGACGACCGTCCGGCGCGTTCATGGTGGGCGGCACGGCGTGGAAGGCGCGGTGCATGAG
>CALGKS010000258.1 GCA_937930475.1 uncultured Collinsella sp.
CTGCTCAACGCCTGTTACGGCAAGAAGGTCGCCATCACCTCTCCGGTGGCCCAGACGACCCGCCGCCGCATGCGCGCTGTGGTCAACCGCCCCGGCTACCAGCTTGTCTTTGTCGATACCCCCGGTATCCATAAGCCCAAGGACGGTCTGGGCTCTGAGCTTAACAAGAGCGCCTTGTTTGAGCTCAACGACGTCGACGTTGTCGCGTTTTTGATCGACGCCACCAAGCCCATCGGCAGGGGAGACGCCTGGGTCGCCGAGCGTGTCAAGAGCGCCCGCTGCAAGAAGGTCCTGGTGCTCACCAAGGTCGACGAGGCCGATCCCGCCCAGGTTATGGAGCAGCTCAAGGCCGCTCACGAGCTTATGGAATACGACGACGAGATCGTGACGTCGTCGGTCAAGAACTTCAACGTCGATGCGTTTATCGAGACCGTCGCGCACTTTTTGCCCGAGGGCCCGCGCTGGTTCCCCGAGGACATGGGCACCGACGCGTCCGACGAGACGCTCGTGGCCGAGTTTGTGCGCGAGAAGGTTCTGCGTCGCACCCGCGACGAGATCCCGCACTCCGTGGGTGTTATCTGCGACGCGCTCGAGCAGACCAAGAAGGTCTTGCGCGTGCACGCCACGATATACGTTGAGCGCGAGGGCCAGAAGGGCATCATCATCGGCAAGGGCGGCGAGATGATCAAGCATATCGGTATCGATGCCCGCCGCGACCTTGAGCGTATCTTTGGCACCCAGGTCTTTTTGGAGCTGGACGTGAAGGTCAAGGCCGGCTGGCGCGATGACGAGGCGCAGATCCGCCGCTTTGGCTATAACGCCGAAGATTAGCCCGCGTCAATGGCAGGTTCTCGTACATATCGCACGAAGGTGCTCGTCCTCGACAAGACCAAGCTCAAGGAAACCGACCTGATCTTGACGATGCTCGACGAGCGGGGGCGGCAGGTGCGTGCCGTGGCAAAGGGTGCGCGTAAGCCCGGCGGTCGCCTGGCGGCGCGCTGCGAGCTGTTCTGTACCGTGG
>CALGKS010000259.1 GCA_937930475.1 uncultured Collinsella sp.
ATCCTTTCGGTCGACGGAGTATCGTGCTCTACCTGGATGGACGTTTACGATGCCACCGGCAAGGCTGCCGGTAAGGACGATATCGCCATTGAGTACGAGCGTGACGGCAAGCAGCATTCGACCACGGTTGCGCTCAAAGAGGATGAGCGCCTAGGCGTGTATGCCTCTACGCAGGTGGTTCGTTTAGACCCCATCACGTCGGCTCGCCTGTCGTTCTCCTATGTCGTGCAGACGGCGGAGGGTGTGATGCGTCTGCTCCAGCCGCAGCATACGATGGAGATTCTCGATCAGTCCTCTTCGATCGTGGGTATTAGCGTTATGTCCTCACAGGCTGCTGCTGCCGGCCCTGCCACGTTCCTTTCGTTTGCCGCCCTCATTTCATTCTCGCTTGGCTTTATGAACCTGCTGCCCATCCCGCCACTCGATGGCGGCAAGCTGGTCATCGAGATCATTCAGAAGATTGCGGGCCGCGAGCTTCCGCTCAAGGTCCAGACGATTGTGAGCTATGTGGGCATCGCGCTCTTTGCGCTGCTGTTTGTCTATATGCTTCGTTCCGACATCCTTCGATTTATTCTGTAGGGGAGTGTTTGGATTGTCTTTATCCCATCCTTTGCCTCGCGAGCTGACGCGCCCCGTGCATGTGGGCGGCGTGCAGATCGGTGGCGGCGCGCCGGTGGTGGTCCAATCTATGACCTGCACCGATACCGCCGATGCCCAGGCAACGCTTGCGCAGGTGTGCGCGTTGGCGCAGGCTGGCTGCGATATCGTGCGCGTGAGCGTGCCCTCCGAGGCCGCGCTTGAGGGTTTCCGCACCATCTGTGCCGAGTCTCCGGTGCCGATTGTCGCCGATATCCACTTTAACCATAAGCTCGCCATTGGTGCCGTTGAGGCCGGTGCTGCCAAGCTGCGCATCAATCCCGGCAATATCGGCGATTGGGCCAAGGTTGACGCGGTGATCGATGCTGCGGGTGCCGCGGGCTGTGCGATTCGTATCGGCGTCAACGCCGGTTCGCTTGAGCAGGATATCGCCGAGCGCGACGACCTCACGCAGCCCGAAAAGCTCGTGATGTCGAGCGAGCGTTTCGTCAAGCATTTTGAAGACCGCGGCTTTACGAACATTGTGCTTTCGGCCAAGGCCCATAGCGTGCAAACGACGCTCGATACCTATCGAGCCCTGTCCCGTGAGATTCCCCACGTTCCGCTTCACCTTGGCGTAACCGAGGCGGGTACCAAGCTGCAGGGCACCATCAAGAGCTCGGTGGGCCTTGGTATCCTGCTGTCTGAGGGTATCGGTGACACCATGCGCGTCTCGCTCACGGCCGATCCAGTTGAGGAGCCGCCGGTCGCCTGGGGAATTTTGCAGTCGCTGGGCCTGCGTCGCCGCGGTCCCGAGATTGTCTCGTGCCCCACGTGCGCCCGCTGTCAGGTTAACCTGATTCCTATCGCCGAGGAAGTAACCGAGCGGCTTAAGTACTATACCGCGCCGCTTTCGATTGCCGTCATGGGATGTGCCGTTAATGGCCCCGGTGAGGCTTCTGATGCCGACCTGGGCGTTGCCTGCGGACGAGGTCAGGCCCTGCTCTTTTCGCATGGCCAGATCATTGGTAAAGTAGCTGAGGATCAAATTGTCGACGCGCTTATGGCCGAGGTCGACAAGCTTATTGAGGAGAAATAAATGACCCGAGCAATGTATATGTCTAAGCTCTATGCGCCGACGCTTAAAGAGGATCCGGCCGACGCCGAGCTTGCGAGCCATCGCCTGCTGCTCCGTGCCGGCATGATTCGCAAGGAGGCTGCCGGCCTGTATTCCTATCTGCCGCTCGCTTGGCGCTCGATTCGCAAGATCGAGAACATCGTGCGCGACGAGATGGACGCCGCCGGCGCCCAGGAGCTCATGATGCCCATTATGGTCGATGCCGAGCTGTGGCGTGAGTCCGGCCGTATCGATGCCTATGGCAAGGAGCTCGTGCGCTTTGACGACCGTCATGGTCGCGAGTTTGTGCTGGGCCCCACGCACGAGGAGACCGTCACGGCCCTGGTGCGCAACGAGCTGCGCTCCTATAAGCAGCTGCCCGTCAACCTGTACCACATTCAGGACAAGTTCCGCGATGAGTTCCGTCCCCGCTTTGGCCTGATGCG
>CALGKS010000260.1 GCA_937930475.1 uncultured Collinsella sp.
CCCAAATGAATGGCAGGCCACCGGCGAAAAGCGCGAGTTCGTCCGCAGCGCCGGCAGCACCTTCGGCGGCGGCCCCGGCGGCAGTCGAGAAAAACGCAGACGGGGCACCCCTCGCAGCGAATTCGAAATTCACGTTTGAAAACTTCGTCTTCGGACCGGAGAACAGTCTTGCCTACCGATCGGCGCTCAAATTCGCCATGCTTGCAGACACGCCCGGCACCTGCACGTCGCTGTTCATCTACGGCAAATCGGGCCTGGGCAAGACGCATCTGCTGCTCGCCATCAAAAACGAGCTGGCAGAGAAATCACCCGAGATCAAGGTGAAGTACGCCAACTCGCAGGCATATCTGGACGACTTGATGACGGAATTCGACCGCCAAAAGAAGAGCAACGCCCCCATTATGCAGGCGTACCACGGCGTCGACGTGCTTATCATCGATGACATCCAGAACATCATTGGCAAGCGCGCGAGCGTGGATTACTTCTTCCAGTTGATGGACGAATTCATCCGTAACAACAAGAAAGTCGTGATCGCCGCCGATCGCGCTCCCAAGGACCTTAATATGGACGAGCGCCTGACCAGCCGCTTTAATGCCGGTCTGCTGTGTCTGGTGGCGGAGCCGAGCTACGAGATGAAGTACAAGATTTTGCAGCGTTATTACGAGAACACGATCGCCGCCGCGCCCGAGGCGGGCAACGACTCGCTGCTGGCGGCCTACGGGGGCGACGGCGGACATCTGACCGACGCGCACTTTAAACACATGGCCGAGGTCTCGGGCACCAACATCCGCGAGCTCGAGAGCTTTTGCGAGCGTTGTGCCGGCGAAGCGGGCGATCGCGAGCGCGAGGGCAGGGAACTCACCTTTGACGACATCGACGCCATCGCCAACCAGTACTTCGACACATCGGCCAAGAAGATCAATGTGCAGACGGTCCAGTCCGTCATCGAGGAGCAATACGGTGTGACGCACGAGGAACTCATCGGGCCTCGCCGCAACGCCAACATCGCCAAGGCGCGCCATATCGCTATCTACCTGGCGATCGAGATGTGCGAGATGACGACGACGGCCGTGGGCGCCGAGTTTGGCAACCGCAACCACTCGACCGTCAGTACGAGCTATAAAAAGGTTCAGAAGATGATTCAGGAAGACCGGACTGTTACCGAAGACCTCAAGTCGCTGCGCGATAAAATAACACTGCGCTCGTAGGTAAATGGACACACCTGTTGAAAACTTGTCGAAACGGCGGTTATAAGGTGTCAAAAACTCGAGCCGCGGTGATGAAAAGTTTTGCGCAGGTTTTGAACGTGGAAAACATACCCGGTTGCACACAGGTTCCTGTCGACTCTCTTTTTAGGGCTGACCTGCACTTTTAGGAGTAATCAACAGTTTCGTCAGTACTATTACTATTATTAAGATATTTATATCTATAGAAAGGTATTAAAAGATGAAGTTCACCGTCAGCCAGAGCTCGCTTACGCAAGCCATCGGCGTCGTTATGAAAGGCGTCGCTTCGGCATCCACCCTTCCCATTCTGTCGGGCGTGCTCGTTAAGGCACAAGACGGCATCTTGGAATTCCAGACTTCCAACTACACCATCTCGATTCGTCACCGCATTGCGGCTCATGTCGAAGAGGAGGGCGAGATGGTGATTCCCTGCAAGATGCTCTCCAACATCACCAAGACCCTTCCCGATGCCCCGGTCACCTTTGAGCTGTCCGAGCGTCAGGTTTTGATTGGCTGCGAGAAGAGCTCTTTCCGCCTCAACACGCTCGATGCCAACGACTTTCCCGAGTTTCCGGCATACGCCATCGAGAGCGCCGTCGAGCTGCCGACCGATATCCTGTCCGAAATGGTAAGTCGCGTATGGCGCGTCACCTCGACTGACAAGGCCCGCCCCATCCTGGGTGGCGTGCACATGAAGGTCGAGAACAACACCGTGCGCCTGGTCGCGACCGACTCCTTCCGACTGGCCGTGTGCGATACGCAGGTTGAGACCTCGACCCTCGAAGGTTCCTTTGAGCTCAACGTGCCTGCCGACGCCTTCAACGATGCTCTGAGCATCATGGCGAGCCAGGCTACTATCATGATCGGCGCCACCGACACCCAGGTTGTCTTTGAGGCCGGCAACACCACCTACGTGTCGCGCCGCATCGAGGGCGTTTATCCCAATTACAAGCAGCTCATCCCCGATTCGTGCGTGACGAGCGTCAAGATCGACGTGGCCGCCTTTAACGCCGCCCTTAAGCGTGTGGCCGTTATCGCGAGCGCCAACCCCGCTGTCAAGTTTGAGATTGACGTCGAGAACGGCCAGATGGGCCTGTCCTCCATTTCCAACGACCAGGATCTGGCGCAGGAGACGATCGATGTCGAGGCCGAGGGCGAGTCAGGTACCATCGCCTTCAACTACCACTACATCTTTGGCTGCCTCAATGCCCTGTCCAAGGAGAAGGAAATCACGCTGGAGCTCAAGAGCTATTCGCAGGCTGGCATCTTCAAGTCCTACGACAAGATCAACTATCTGTACCTGGTCATGCCGGTACGCATCTAGCGCTGCCCATGACCATGTTCGCACGCGATCTTTCCGTTGCGCGCTATCGCAGCTTCGACAGTTACCGCCTTGCCCTGAGCGACGGTGTGACAGTGCTCGCAGGTCCCAACGCGGCGGGAAAGACCAACCTCATAGAGGCGCTGCAGCTGCTGACGAGTGGCGCCTCGTTTAGGCATCCGACCGCTGCCGAGCTCGTGCACGACGGCGTGGGCCCATGCAAGGTCGAGCTGAGGCTCGAAGGTGATGGGCGTGTGCTGGACATGGGACTGAGTGTGGAAGATGGCAAGCGTTCGTTTAGTCGCAACGGCAAGCGCTGCGCTGCGTCCGGTGTGCGCGGGGTGCTGCCGAGCGTTCTGTTTTGCCCGGACCACCTGGATATGGTCAAGCGGGGTGCCAGCGTGCGCCGCACCGCACTCGATGACTTTGGCGTTCAGCTGAGTGCGCGCTATGCCGATCTGGCTAGTGCCTACGGGCGCTGCGTGACCCAGCGCAATGCCCTGCTCAAGGAGACCTGGTGCTGCCGCGAGATGCTCGGCGCCTGGAACGAATCTATCGCCCGCGCCGGTTCGGCCCTGCTCGTGCATCGTCTGGCCCTGCTCGGCCGGCTGTCGGGCCATGTGCGCGACGCCTATGGCCGCGTGGCATCCGGCGAGCCCGCCGGCGTGTCCTATGTGTCCACGCTTGGCGACCTGCCTCGCACCGAGGATCGGGACGAGCTCAGGGGCTGGGCGTATGAGCACATGCTCTCGGCGCTCGATGAGCGCGCCGACGAGGAGATCCGCCGCGGCGTGACGCTTGTGGGTCCGCATCGCGACGAGATTGAGTTTTCCGTCGCGGGCCGATCGGCCCGTTCATTTGCCAGCCAGGGCCAGCAGCGAACGCTGGTGCTTGCCTGGAAGGTGGCAGAGGTGGCCGTGGCGCGCGATATCCTGGGCACCGCGCCACTGCTGCTCTTGGACGACGTGATGAGCGAGCTCGACGCCGGGCGCCGAGGCGCTTTTCTGCAGCTGATCGGTGATGATATCCAGACAGTCATAACCACCACCAATCTGGGGTATTTTACCGATGACCTGCTTGATCGAGCCAAGGTGGTGAGCATGGGTGAGACGTGCTAATTACGAGCGCGAGAACGGAACGGTTGCCTTTGGCGGCTTTTTGGATGCCGAGCGTCAGCGTATCCTGGCGGCCGCGACACCTGAGCGCCGCGCGCAGATGGAGGCTGCAGAGGAGTCTCGTGCGGTCTATCACGCCTGGAATGCAGTGTGCTCGGGCACGCGCGAGGGACGCCATGTGACGGGGCTGCGCTACCTGCCCGAGTCCAACGAACTGCTGGTGTACC
Organism: uncultured Collinsella sp.; assembly: GCA_937930475.1. GTDB lineage: Bacteria > Actinomycetota > Coriobacteriia > Coriobacteriales > Coriobacteriaceae > Collinsella. The sequence goes on from CALGKS010000260.1 coordinate 3,890, forward strand.
TCGATTCGCCCTCATGGACGCAGGAGATGACACTTTTGCGCGAGATTATCCGCGCGCGCATGGAGCGCGCCGGCGCGCACGTCGACGGCCTGGTGTTCAAGACGACCGCCCCCGGCCACACACCGCCCGCTGCAAAAGAGCGCCTGCGCCCGGCCGTGGCCGAGCGTCCGCCGGCTCCGCATGCCGACCTAAGCGATGCCGAGCGTGCCGAGATCGAGCACCAAGTGGCACCCATCGAGGACCAAAAACTGCGCGAGGCCCTCGAGAACGCCATGAGAGCCAGTGCCGAGTGGG
>CALGKS010000261.1 GCA_937930475.1 uncultured Collinsella sp.
CCTTCACCTATCCCGATGACGGCACGCCGGGCCTCACCCACGTGAGTTTTAGGGCGAAGCCGGGCCAGACAGTTGCCGTTGTGGGCGCCACGGGTTCGGGCAAGACGACGCTTGTCCAGCTCGTCAATCGTCTCTTCGACGCAACCGAAGGCAAAGTCCTTATCGATGGGCGCGACGTGCTCGACTTTACGCTCGAGCAGCTCCATGAACGCATCGGCTATATTCCGCAGACGGCCACGCTCTTTAAGGGCACCGTCGCCAGCAATATCGCCTACGGCAAGACCGATCACGAAATCACTCGCGACGATATCTCGACAGCGCTCACCGTCGCCCAATCTGCCGACTTTGTGAGCCGCATGGACGGCGGCGTCGATGCTGCCATCGAGCAAGGCGGTCGCAACGTCTCCGGTGGCCAGCGTCAACGTCTTGCCATGAGCCGCGCCATCGCACGCAAGCCCGAGATCCTCGTCTTCGACGATTCGTTCAGCGCGCTCGACTTCGCAACCGACCGCAAGCTCCGCAAAGCACTCGCCGAGCGTTGCGGCGACGTAACCAAGCTCATTGTCGCGCAACGCGTAAGCACGGTACGCGATGCCGACCTCATCGTCGTGCTCGATGGCGGAGCCTGCGTGGGTGCCGGTACGCACGACGAGCTCATGCGCAGCTGCCAGACCTATCAGGAAATCGTGAGCTCCCAGCTCTCCAAGGAGGAAATCGACCATGCCTAACCCCAGCATGCCCGGCATGGGCGGCGCAAAGACCGCTCGTCAGAGCGTTGACCTCGGCCATGCCTTCAAACGCCTTGCGCGCTACTGCCATGTCTGGCTTCCCACCGTCGCCATCGCGAGCGTCCTCGCACTCGCCGGCGCCGTCCTCAACCTTATCGGACCCGGCAAACTCGGCGAAATCAGCGATATCATTGCCGCCGGCATCGCCGGAACCGTGGATATGGATGCCGTTCAGTCCATCGGCTTCTTCCTCGTTATCCTCTACGCTCTGGGATTCATCCTCAATTTTGCTCAGGGTTTTCTTATGGCAAACGTCACGCAATACGCCACGGCCAAGATGCGCGCGAACGTGTCCGACAAGACCGACCGTCTGCCCCTCAAGTTTTTGGATCGCAAACCCACCGGCGAGGTCCTGTCGCTTGTCTCCAACGACGTCGACTCCGTGACACAGTCGATGAATATGTCAATCAGCACGCTTGTGAGCTCGCTCGCCCAGCTCGTGGGATCCGTCATTATGATGTTCGCCACCAACTGGATCATGGCTGCCGCCGGCATCGGCGCGGCGTTTTTGGGCATGGTGCTCACGAGTGGCATCATTAAGCGCTCGCAGCCTTACTTTGCGCGTCAGCAGGCGGCACTCGGCACCGTCGACGACCAGGTCGAAGAGGTCATGGGCGGCCTCGATGTGGTCAAGGTCTGCAACGGCGAGGCCGGCGAGATGGAACGTTTCGCCACCAACAACGCCGCGCTCGAAGACGCCGCATGGAAAAGCGCCTTCCTCTCGGGCGCGATGATGCCCCTCATGATTTTCGTCGGCAACCTGAGCTACGTGATCGTATGCATCGTGGGCGGCTTACTCGCGCTCTCGGGCGCCATCCCCTTTGGCACCGTGGTCGCGTTCATGCTCTACATCCGCCTCTTCACCCAGCCGCTGCAGAACATCTCGCAGGCCGCGAGCTCGGTTCAGACCATGGCGGCCGCGTGCGAGCGCGTCTTCGATTTCTTGGAAGAGCCCGAGATGGCAGATGAATCCGGCAAGACCGCTCGTATCGAATCCCCGCGCGGCGAGGTCGATTTCCGTCACGTGCGCTTTGGCTACGACGAGGACGTCGACATCATCCACGACTTTAGCGCCAAGGCGCCCGCCGGCAAGAAGGTCGCCATCGTCGGCCCCACGGGCGCCGGCAAGACCACTCTCGTCAATCTTCTCATGCGCTTCTACGAGGTGGGCGGCGGCAACGTCTACATCGACGGTATCGACACGGCAAGCGTCACGCGTGAAAACCTGCACGAGCAGTTTGGCATGGTGCTGCAGGACACATGGTTTTTCCAGGGCACGCTTCGCGAAAACATTGCGTTCGATGCTGCCGGCGTCACCGACGAGCGGCTTGACGAGGTCTGCGAGGCATGCGGCCTGCTCAAGTGGGTGCGAAGCCTGCCCGCGCGCTACGACACCGAGCTTGAACCCGGCAGTGTTTCCGCCGGCCAGCGCCAGCTCATTACCATCGCGCGCGCCATGGTTAAAGACGCCCCGCTGCTTATCCTTGACGAGGCGACGAGCTCGGTCGATACCCGAACCGAGCTACGCGTCCAGCGCGCCATGGACACGCTCATGCAAGGTCGCACGAGCTTTGTCATCGCGCACCGCCTCTCGACGATTCGCGATGCCGACCTGATCCTCGTGATGGATCACGGCGATGTGGTCGAGTCCGGCAACCACGAGGAGCTGCTGGCGGCAGGCGGTGCCTATGCCAAGCTCTACAACTCGCAATTTGAGCAGGCGGCGTAGCGCGGCGACATACTTCGTATGAACATGCGGCCACGTGGGCAATTACGCCACATGGCCGCATCCAAACCGGAGCGGTGCGTTTTCCGGTCAATTGGAATGTAGCGTGGGAGTAGGGGCTATCCTCTGCTCCCATTTTTCCGCCACAGCAGATACGAGTAGAGATACATGGCCCCGACTAACCCAAGCGCCAGTACCGTGATTGCCACGGCAACGACCTCGCTCGAAAGCGCGCTGCCCGCAACACCCATCACAATCAGACCGACACCCAGCACCATAAAGCAAGCACCGCCAAAGCGCTGCGTGCGACGCCAGTTCTCGGAATCGGCAAGCGCCCAGGGCGTCTTAATACCGAGCGTATAGTTCTGCTTCACACGTGGCAGGTAGTTGCCCATGCCAATAAAGAGCAAGCCGATAGCGCCGGAAATCAGCAAGTTGACCGTTCCAGCTGCCGGAACGACGCCCCAAACCGTAAGCTCTCCCATCCAGCTGATGGCGCACATGAGCAATGTGAAGGCGATCACAAAGCCCTGATAGAACTTGCCCGAGGTCCGATATGCCTCACCCTTGGGATCAATGCGCGGCACCGCATAGAACACTGCTAGAAACACCAACGGCAGCGCGCCAAGCACAGAGGCCATCCAACTGGGGCCCCAACCGTTGACGGCACCGCTCGCTCCCCAGTGTGTGGGAATCTGCGCAGGCAAGCTCGGCATCACCAAGAGATGCGCCGCCACGTTGACCACGCACAGCGCGACAAGCGCGACCCACACGCGCAGCGATACTCCCGTGGCGTGAATGCCCTTGTTTTCGTTATTCATTCTTATCACCTTCAACGCTTGTAAACCCCATAAACCAACCGATCAAGTCCTGCATGACGGTGGTATTTAAGCTGTATACGATGTTTTGTCCATGGCGCTCATCAGTCACCAACCCGGCGTTTTTGAGCGTCGCCAAATGATGGCTCAGCGAAGGCTTGCTGATATCGAAATGCTCGGCAAGCTCCCCCGCCGTGCAATTGCCCTCGCGCAGCAGTTCCAAAATACGCCGCCGCGTTGGATCGGCCAGCGCCTTAAATCCCTCTCCCGGCATAAGACCTCCTTTCGTCACTTCTCACGACGCGCACACTATACTCGATATTTAGATGTTTGTCTAATTATCTAACTCAGCAATAGGTATAGAACACCCGTTCGCTTTTAGCTACAATACCGTTAGAAGCAGATGGGCCACCTCCGCTCTACCAGAGAAGGAGATGGACTATGAGTATTGACGATGTCCTGACGTTGTTATTGCTTGTAATCGCGGCTGTGGAACTCGGCATCCACATTGGAGGTCGAATGAAATAGCCGCCCCCGCGTAATGCGAAGACGGCCACTTCTCACGCTACAAACGTGTTTCGGAGTTGGCCAACCCGCTGCAACGGGTGCCATCTGCTTCAATCTTATGCGAATCCCGGCCTTATTTCAACAGGCCAACAGGTCCCAAACGGAATCGGGATAATACCTATAATGGCGATAGCTAAACGTGTATTTCACTTCCCCATCGGAGGATATCTATGACCGAAACCGCAGCCGCAACTCCCGTCGAGACGCGCGATACCAAACTCGAGATCATCATGGGCCGCGAGGCGCTCGACAAGCTCGCCAACGCCACGGTGCTGGTGCTCGGCTGTGGCGGCGTCGGCTCAAACTGCTGCGAGGCACTTGCTCGCGGCGGCATTGGACACTTCGTAATTCTGGATAAGGACGTCATCGCACCCAGCAACATCAACCGCCAGGCCATCGCATTTCATAGCACCATCGGCAAGCACAAAGTCGATGTTATGGAAGCCATGATCCACGACATCAACCCCACTGCCACCGTCATCAAGCGCACCGAATACCTGTTGAGCGACAACATCGACGATTTCTTCGCGAGCGTTTTGGAGCAGACGGGCGGCAAGCTCGACTACGTCATTGACGCGATCGACACTATCTCGGCCAAACTCACCGTTGCCAAATATGCTCAGAACCATGGCATTCGCCTGGTAAGTTCCATGGGCGGCGGCAACAAGCTGCACCCTGAGTGCCTTCGTTTTGCCGATATCTTCGATACCGTCCGCGACCCCATGAGCCGCATCATGCGCAAAGAATGCAAAAAACGCGGCATCAAAAGCCTTCACGTACTGTTTAGTTGCGAGGAATCGGTTAAGACTCAGCCGCGCGATCCTTCCAACATCCACGAACGCACCGAGCTGGGAACCGCCAGCTTTATGCCGCCCATCATGGGCCAGATGATTGCTGGCGAGGTCATTCGCCAGATCAGCGGACGCGGCACCGAGCACGTGCGCGCCGACGGTCAGCGCCTGGACTAGCAAGGCACACCACGATGGAGCTGCAGTTCTTTGATGCTCACTGCCATTTGGATCTCATGGCAGGCCCAGACGCCGTTGCCCGCGAAGCTGTAGCGATGGGACTGGGACTCTTTGATTGCGGCGTCGATCCGCGCAATTTCGCACCGGCAGATAAACGCGCCAGCACTAATCCTAATATCATTGCAGGGGTGGGCCTCCACCCCTGGTGGATTGCCGACGGTCG
>CALGKS010000262.1 GCA_937930475.1 uncultured Collinsella sp.
CCTATTTCCAAGGGTGCGACGTCAGATGCCAGCCGCCGCAGTACTCGCATTTGTAGCAGGCCAGGCCGCGACGCCCACGATTCTCGCAATCGGCCATGACGGCTTCGGCCTCAGCGCGCGTATCGTAGCGGTTCTTGCGCTCGCACGACTTGTAGCGCCAGGCCTCGTCGCGCTCGGCGTCCAGGGCGCCGCGGCGCTCGTCCTCGCGCGCAAACAGGTCGCTCATATCGCCGCCGGTGGCAGCGCCCAAAAACTCGCTTTTGGCCTTTGACCAGGCGGCTCGCTTTTTGCTTCCCATCTGCTTCGTGCCCCTCTCCAAACGCTGGTATCATTGCTCAATCAAAGTGATACCAATAAACGTGAGGTCGCCGCGTGATGATCAGAAAAACCCTCGATACCGACATTCCCGCCGTCATGGCTATCTACGACGCCGCCCGCGCTTTTATGCGCGCGCATGGCAATGCCATGCAGTGGCCGGTGGGCACGCCTTCGGCCGAGCAGCTCAAAAGCGATATCGCCGCGGGCGGTAGCTATGTGTGCGAGGAAGACGGTCGCGTGGTGGCGACGTTCGCTTTTTTGCCGGGGCCAGACAGTTCCTATGATGTGATCGAGGACGGTCAATGGCGCAGCGACGTCCCGTATGCCGTGCTGCACCGCGTGGCATCCGACGGCACCACGCATGGCGTTGCGGCCGCGATGTTTGCCTTTGCCAAGGAACGCGTCGACCATCTGCGCATCGACACGCACCAAGACAACCTGCCCATGCAGGGCGCCATTCTTAAAGCCGGGTTCGAGCGTGCCGGTATCGTGTATGTGACGGACGGCACGCCGCGCGTCGCGTTTGATTGGCTGCGCGAGGCGTAAGAGCGACGCCTCTTATCAATAATTCGCGCGAACGAAAATGGTCCCACCCGGGGCCATTTTCGTTCGCTGCGCTGTTTTGCAAGCCGGCTTTCGCAAGGCGCGAACCTACGAAAATCGCCGCGCGGCAACGCGGGGCGATGAGCTCGGTCGGGGGATAGGGCCCGCTTCGCCCGCCGGCCCGTAAATTGTATCATCCAGTGTGGAACGAGGACGCCCGTTGCCGCGTGCGATGGGCTTGCAATAAGAGGAGAGCCATGTCGAAGCAAGCGGTCGTTGGAATCTTGGCGCATGTCGATGCCGGCAAGACCACGCTGGCCGAGGCCATGCTGTTCAACGCGGGTCGCATTCGCAAGCGCGGCCGCGTGGACGAGGGTGATTCGCATCTGGACACGAACGAGATTGAGCGCGAGCGCGGCATCACGATTTTCTCGTCGCAGGCCGTACTCGACCAGGGCGATACCCACGTCATGCTCGTGGATGCACCGGGGCATGTCGATTTTTCGGCCGAGGCGGAGCGCACATTGCGCGCGCTGGACTACGCGATTTTAGTTGTGGGCGCCAACGACGGCGTGCAGGGGCACACCGAAACCCTGTGGCGTCTGCTTGCACGCTATGACATCCCGACGTTCATCTATATCAACAAAATCGATTTGGAGAATCCCGGCCGCGATGTTTTGCTGGCACAACTTGGGCAACGTCTTTCCGAGGGCTGCCTGGATGCCAACGAACTGCTGGCGGGCGGCGCCGTTCAGGAGGACGCTGCTGCATTGGACGAGGCGGCGCTCGAGGAGTTTCTTGAGGCGGGCGAGCTTTCTGTCGCAACGCTGTCGCGCATGGTTGCCGAGCGCAAGCTCTTTCCCTGCTTTGCCGGGTCGGCGCTCAAGGACCAAGGCGTGGACGAACTGCTGGATGGCATATGCGCGCTGATGCGTGAGCGGGCGTGGCTCCCGGAGTTTGCCGCGCGCGTCTATCGTGTCAGCCGCGGGGATCGCGGCGAGCGCTTGGCATGGGTTAAAGTGACCGGCGGCACGCTACATGCCAAACAGATGATTGACGGACGTTCCGGTGCCGAGGCATGGGAGCAAAAGATCGATCAGGTACGCATCTATAACGGCGAAAAGTATGAGCATGCCCAAGAAGTTGCTGCTGGCGGTATTTGCGCCGTGACGGGTCTTGCGCACGTTCGCCCAGGGGACGCCCTGGGCGCGGAGCTCGCGTGCGATGCGCCCATCATCGCTCCGGTCCTCACCTATACGGTGCTTCCGGACGAACATGACGTCCATACGGTGTTCAAAGCGCTGACTGAGCTGGCGGACGAAGATCCCATGCTCGGCGTAAGCTGGAATACGCATCTTGAGCAGATTCATTTGCAGTTGATGGGCGCCGTGCAACTCGAGGTCGTGCAGCGGGTGTTGGCAGATCGCTTTGGCCTTTCGGTTGCGTTTGAGTCTGGCGGCATTCTCTATAAGGAGACTATTTCGCAGCCGGTCGAGGGCGTGGGCCACTTTGAGCCGCTGCGCCACTATGCCGAGGTGCATCTGCGCCTGGAGCCGTTGCCAGCGGGTTCGGGCGTGCAGTTTGGCACCGTGACCTCGACCGACGAGCTCGATCTTAACTGGCAGCGTCTGGCACTCACCAACGCCATGGAGCGCGATCACCTGGGCGTGCTGACCGGCTCGCCCATCACCGATGTGCGCATTACACTCACAGGTGGCCGCGCGCATGCCAAACACACCGAGGGCGGCGATTTTCGCCAGGCTACGTACCGTGCGATTCGCCAGGGACTCATGCAGGCACGTGAGGCCGGCGCGGCGGTACTATTGGAGCCGTGGTACCACTTTGAGCTCGAGGTGCCGGGGGAGTGCGTGGGCCGGGCGCTCTCGGATGCCACGCGCATGGGTGCCGAGTACGAGCCGCCGACGATGGCGGGCGACCGGGTGAAGCTTGTGGGTCGCGTACCGGTATCCGAGGTGCAGGATTACGCGCTGGAGGTGGCTGCCTACACGAGCGGTCGCGGACATCTGTACCTGGAGTTCGCCGGTTATGCGGCTTGCCATGATGCCGAGCGCGTAATCGAGACGGCCGCCTATGAGCCCGAGGCCGATCTGCCCAACACGCCCGATTCGGTCTTTTGCTCTCACGGCGCCGGTTACACGGTCAAATGGTACGACGTACCCGCCGCGGCGCACGTAAAGATCGATCCCGCCACCTTCCGCCCCTGGCGAGCGGCAGACGCGGAGTTCTTCTGCCATAGGTGATAGAAGGGCGGTCCCTTTGTCACCCGCTGTTGGTATAACTCGGTATAAGTTGGTATAACTATAGGCAGCGTTTGCCAATCCGAGGAGGCCGACATGAATCCAAATCCCTTTAAGCCAACGGCAGGCAAGCGGCCTCCGATGCTCATCGGTCGCGAGTCGGTCATCGAAGATTTTGCGGAAGGGCTCGATAACGGCGCCGGTGCCCCCGGAAGGCTCATGCTCATTACGGGAAACCGCGGCTGCGGCAAGACGGTTCTCCTGCGGGAGCTGGAACGTCTGGCCAGCGAGCACGAATGGGCGGTTGTCTCCGATTCCGCTTCGCTTGGCTTATGCGACCGCTTGGCCGACGCGCTTCGCTCGAATAAACCCGTTGTGACGTCAATGGAGTTTGGGCCGTCGTTTGGTCGGATGTCGGTCGAGGCGGCGCGAGCAAAGGGCGAAACGTTGCGAGGGCTGGTCAACGAGCGCCTCAAGAAGCTCGGTCCAGGCAAGGGCATACTGTTTGCGATTGACGAGGCCCAATCTGCGTCTATCGAGGAACTGGCGGCGCTGGCCGTTCTCTATCAGCAAGTGCTCGGAGATCAAGATGCCACGGGCTTGTCCGATAGCGACCAGCGCGGTCTTGCGCTGGTGTTCGCCGACTTACCCAGTATGGTTGATGACTTGCTCGAAGAGCCGAGCGTGACGTTTTTGCGGCGTGCTCAGCAGCGTACGCTGGGGGCGATATCTTTGCCCAAAGTGCGCGATTCATATATCCAGACGGTCAAAGACGCTGGTCTTTACGTTGACGCGGAGACGGCGGACCTTGCGGCACACAAGAGCATGGGGCATCCCTATATGGTTCAGCTGGTGGGATATTACATGTGGCGGTCTGCTGTCCGGCGTGACTCGCGGGTCATTGAAGAGTGCGATGTTGAGGCTGGGCACACGGATGCCATCTCCGAGTTCTATGAAGCAGTTGACGCGCCCCTGTATTACGGACTGCGCAGTCCACAGCGCCTCTTTATCGAGGCTATGGCGGTTGACGAGGACAAGCCGACGCGCATGGCGGACATCATTGAGCGTTGCGACCGAACCCAAAGCTGGGCGAGTAAATATCGCGCAAGCCTGATTCGCGAGCGCGTCATCGAGGCTGCCGGATACGGCCTCGTCCGGTTTACCGTGCCCATGCTGGGCGCGTACATTCGCGATCGCGTTCTATGGCATGAGTAGGGTGATAAAGGTGACGGAACAGAAGATGAACCCGCAGGCTATCGAGGTGCGCGGTGCACGTGTCCACAATCTCAAGGACATCGATATCGATATTCCGCTGGGGAGGCTCGTGGGCATTGCCGGCGTGTCGGGCTCGGGCAAGAGCTCGCTGGCGCTGGGAGTTCTTTATGCCGAGGGCTCGCGCCGCTACCTGGAGGCGCTCAGCACCTATACCCGCCGTCGTCTGACGCAGGCCGAGCACGCCCAGGTGGACGAGGTGCTGCACGTGCCAGCGGCGCTCGCATTACATCAGCGCCCCAGCGTACCGGGCGTGCGCTCGACCTTTGGTACCATGACCGAGCTCAACAATAGCCTGCGTCTACTCTTTAGCCGTTGCGCCCATCACGTGTGCCCGCATTGCGGGGCGCGTGTGGAGCCGAGCCTTAACGTGGCTGCGGGCCTGTCGCTCACGTG
>CALGKS010000263.1 GCA_937930475.1 uncultured Collinsella sp.
TCGAGCTACACCTTTGCCAAGGAGACCATCCGCCTCATCAACTCCGTCGCCGAGGTCGTCAACAACGACCCGCGTGTGAATGAGGTCATGAAGGTCTGCTTTATCCCCAACTTCCGCGTGAGCAACGCCCAGCTCATCTACCCCGCCGCCGAGATCTCTGAGCAGATTTCGACCGCCGGCAAGGAGGCCTCGGGCACGTCCAACATGAAGCTCATGATGAACGGCGCCATTACGCTGGGCACCCTCGACGGCGCCAACATCGAGATCGCCGACCTGGCCGGCCGCGAGAACGAGGCCATCTTTGGCCTGACCGCTCCCGAGGTCGAGCAGCTCTGGGCATCCAACAGCTACTTTGCGTGGGATACCCTCAACGGCGACCGCGAGCGTCTGGGCCGCGTGATGGACGAGCTCAAGGACAACACCTTTGCGGGTCTTTCGGGCAACTTTGAGAGCATCTACAACGAGCTCATGAACAACAACGACCCCGACCTGGTCATGGCCGATTTCCGCAGCTATGTGGATGCGTGGGAAAAGCTCACCGGCAGCTACGGCGACCAGGAGACCTGGAACCGCAAGGCGCTGCTCAACACCGCGTCCAGTGGCTGGTTCTCGAGCGACCGCACCATTCGCGAGTATCGCGACGAGATCTGGCACGCGTAGGGGCGCGCTCTCCCCTAGCCGCACGACATTACCCGGCGGGCGCGAATAGGCTCCGTGCCCGCCGCTAATGAATTAAGGAACATCGATGACAGAAGGAGAAATCGATGAGTAAGAAAGAATGCATCGCGATGCTCCTCGCAGGAGGACAGGGCAGCCGATTGGGGGCACTCACCCAAAAGATCGCCAAGCCGGCGGTTAGCTTTGGTGGCAAGTTCCGCATTATCGACTTTTCGCTGTCCAACTGCTCCAACTCGGGCATCGACACGGTGGGCGTTCTGACGCAGTATCGCCCCTACCTGCTGCATGCCTATGTGGGCTCCGGCGAGGCTTGGGATCTGGACAGCCGTGACGGCGGCGTGTCGATCCTCCCGCCGTACGAGACGCAGGCCGGCGGCGCCTGGTATGCGGGCACGGCCGACGCCATTACCCAGAACCTGGACTACATCAAGGCCAACGACCCCAAGTACGTCCTGATTCTTTCTGGCGACCATCTGTATCGCATGGACTACCGCAAGATGCTCAAGACGCACATTGAGAACAACGCCGACCTTACGGTGAGCGTTATGCCCGTGCCGTGGGAGGAGGCCAGCCGCTTTGGCATCCTGACCACCGACCCCGAGGACGGCCGCATCACCAAGTTCACCGAGAAGCCCGAGAAGCCCGATTCGAACCTCGCGTCCATGGGCATCTACATCTTCTCGGCCGATGTGCTGATCGAGGCGCTCGAGGAAGACGCTCTGGACCAGCGCTCGAGCCACGACTTTGGCAAGGACATCATCCCCAAGCTGCTCGGCGAGGACAAGCGCCTGTACAGCTACGAGTTCCACGGCTTCTGGAAGGACGTAGGCACCATCGCCAGCTTCCACGAGACCTCGATGGACCTGCTGGGCAACAACCCCGAGTTCGACCTGTTTGACAAGAGCTTCCCCATCATGTCCAACATCACCACGCGTCCGCCGCACTACATTGGTCCGGACGGCCGCCTGGACGACTGCCTGGTCTCCAACGGCTGCAAGATCTACGGCACCGCTCGCCACTCGATCCTTTCGACCGACGTCATCATCGAGGAGCGCGCCGTGGTCGAAGACTCCGTGCTGCTGCCGGGTGCGCACGTTAAGAGCGGCGCGCACATCTGCCGCGCTATTTTGGGCGAGAACTCCACGGTCGAAGAGGGCGTGAAGCTCGGCTCTGTCGATACCACCAAGGATACGGCCGTCGTTGGAAATGACGTCGTTATCGGGAAGGGGGAATGATCCGATGATCAATCGCAAGGCCATCGGTTACATCACCGCTAACTACTCTTCGACCTACGGCAGCGTGCTGCTTAAGGACCGCCCCATCGCGTCCGTCCCGTTTTTGGGCCGCTACCGTCTGATCGACTTTCCGCTGTCCAACATGATGAATGCCGGCATCAAGACCGTCGGCGTCGTCATGCCGGGTAACTACCGCTCGCTGATCGACCACGTGGGCTCGGGCAAGGACTGGGGTCTGGACCGCAAGAAGGGCGGCTTGTTCATGGTCCCCGGCAACGCGTATGGCACCACCAAGGGCGGCATGCGCTTCCTGCTGCGCGACATCATCTCCAACAAGACGCTGTTCCAGCGCTCGGACATGCCCTATGTTGTGATGATGGGCACCAACATCATCTTTAACATGGACCTCAACACCATCATCGAGGCGCACGAGAACTCCGGCGCCCAGATGACCGTGGTGTACTGCAAGGCCACGCGCAACGTTGATGACGAGACCAAGCTCGAGATTAACGAGAACGGCCGTCTGACGGGCGTGAGCGCCGGCGTCGTGTACGGTGACAACGCCTCCATGGACTGCTGCATCGTCAACCGCGAGACCCTGCTCGAGATCATCGATCACTACCAGGCCGCCGACTATCTTGACCTGCTCGAGGCACTCCAGGGCGACTTTGGCAACATCGACGTGTGCAGCTACGAGTACAAGGGCGAGGTCGTGGGCGTGTTTAGCGAGAAGTCGCTGTATCGCCGCAGCATGGACCTGCTCGACCAGACCGTGGCCGACCAGCTGTTTGACCCCGAGCGCCCGATCCTGACCAAGGCCCACGACGTGCCGCCTTCGCGCTACGCGACCGGCAGCCACGCGTGCAACTCGATCATCTCGGCCGGTTGCATCATCAAGGGCACCGTTCGCAACTCGATCCTGTCGCGCGGCGTTGTGGTTGAGGAAGGCGCCTCGGTGACCAACTCGATCATCAACCAGAGCTGCATCATCAAGAGCGGCGCCCGCGTTGAGAACGCCATCCTGGACAAGAACAACGTGGTGCCCGTCAACACCGAGCTTCGTGGCACGCCCGAGAACATCTTGGTGCTGGGCAAGGCTCCGTTAACTTCCGATACCACCATCGCTCGTTAACATTGGCGTCGCATAATCGCACGTAAACTGTAGAATAGCCGCCCGGTTAGCGCCAGGCGGCTATTCTCGAATAACAACATGGGAGACAATATGGCAGATTCCAGCAAAAAGATGCAGATCGTGTTTGCCTCGGCCGAGTGCGCACCGTTTGTAAAGACCGGTGGCCTGGGCGACGTGGCGGGCTCGCTGCCTGCGGCGCTTGTGCGCGCCGGCGCCGAAGTCATCGTGATGGTGCCCAAGTACGCCACCATCAAGGACGAGTACAAGGCACAGATGGAGCACTTTGCCGACTTTTATGTGAGCCTGGGCTGGCGCAACGAGTACTGCGGGCTGGAGAAGCTCGAGCACGACGGCGTCACCTATATGTTTATCGACAACGAGCGCTACTTTGCGCGCGACTATCCGTACGGCTTCTTTGACGACGGCGAGCGCTTTGCGTTCTTCTCCAAGGCCATCACCGAGAGCCTGCAGCACCTGCCGGCAGGTTTTGAGTGCGACATCCTGCACTGCAACGACTGGCAGACGGCATTGGCACCCGTGTTTTTGCGCGAGTTCTACCAGGGCCTACCGCTGTACGACCGCGTAAAGACCGTGTTCTCGATCCACAACGTGGCATTCCAGGGCCAGTTTAGCGACACCGTTATGGAGGACATCCTGGGTGTGGCGCATATTCCGGCGGCCGCCTCGCAGCTGCGTTGCGACGCCTGCAGCATCAACTACATGCTGGGCGCGCTGCGCTATGCCGACGCCATCACCACAGTGAGCCCCACCTATGCCAGCGAGATCCAGACGCCCGAGTTCGGTGAGGGCCTGGACGGCGTACTGCGCGAGCGCTCCTACGCGCTGCAAGGCATTTTGAACGGCATTGACGTCGCGGGCTTTGATCCGGCGACCGACAAGCGCATCGCCGCCAACTACACCGTCGAGGACCGTTCCGGCAAGGCCGTTTGCAAGGCCAAGCTGCAGGAAGAGCTGGGGCTCGAGGTGCGCGACGACCGTCCGCTGATGGTTATGGTTACACGTCTGACGCGCCAGAAGGGCATGGACCTGGTCATGTATGCGCTCGACCGCATCCTGGCCGGCGGCGTGCAGGTGGCGGTGCTGGGCACCGGCGACCGCGACTACGAGGACGGCCTGCGCTACTTCCAGGACAAGTACCCCGGCACCATGGCCGCGCGCATCGAGTTCGATCCGGCGCTGTCGCAGCGTATGTACGCCGCCGCCGACATGTTCCTGATGCCTTCGAAGTTTGAGCCGTGCGGCCTGTCGCAGATCATCGCCATGCGCTACGGTACCCTGCCCATCGTGCGCGAGACCGGCGGCCTGAAGGACACCGTGCAGCCGTACAACGAGTTTACCGGCGAGGGCACGGGCTTCTCGTTTAGCAACTTTAACGGCGACGAGATGGGCGACGCCGTGTTCCGCGCGGCACGTCTATTCTGGGACAACCGCGACGCTTGGAACCAGCTGGTCACGCAGGCCATGAGCCAGGACTTTAGCTGGACGCGCTCGGCGGATAAGTATCTGGATCTGTATTTCTTTATGCATCCGGAGATTGAGAGGCCGGCGGCTGTTGTCGACGAGCCTGCGGCCGTGACTGAGGAGGCTGAGGCTGAGCCCGAGGTTGCGGCCGAGCCGGCTGCGAAGCCTGCCGCCAAGAAGACCACGACGCGCAAGACAACGGCCAAGAAGGCTACGACGACCAAGGCTGCTGCCACCAAGGCCACTGCTACCAAGAC
>CALGKS010000264.1 GCA_937930475.1 uncultured Collinsella sp.
GCTCGGCCAGGGCGCGACGAAGCTGCGGGGCGGTCTTGAGGTTCTTCTTGGCGGCGGCGTCACGCAGGTCATCGGAGACCTGAATGGCGACCTCGGCGCCCATGTCACCCATGACGAGGGTGTCCTCAAGATCCTCCCAAAAATCCTCGTCGACCTCACCGCCAAAGTAGAAGACCTCGTTGAGGGCCTCGCGGCTGCGCTCAAGTCCGCGCGAGAGTGCGTCAAAGAATCCCATTATGCATTCACGACCTTTCCGGTTTCGCGATCGAGTTTTTGCGAGACGACGCGACTGACGCCGTCGGCTTGCATCGAGACGCCATAGAGGACGTCAGCGTCCTCCATAGTACGGCGCTGATGCGAGATTACCAAGAGCTGCGTATCGGAACGCAGCACATCGAGGGCGCCGATGAGCTTGGACAGGTTGGCGTCGTCGAGCGCAGCCTCGACCTCGTCCAGCACATAGAACGGCACCGTGCGCGTACGGTATACGGCAAAGAGCAGGGCGAGCGCCGTCAGGCTCTTCTCGCCACCCGACATGAGCATCATCTTGGTGATGCGCTTGCCGCGCGGCTGCGCCACGACCTCGATGCCCGTCTCGGCCGGATGCTCGGGATCGGTCATCTCAAGGTGAGCCTGACCGCCCGGGAAGAGCATGGCGAAGATCTCGCGGAAATTCGCATCGACCTTCTCAAAGGTCACCAGGAAGGCCTTGCGCATCTTGCGATCGATGGCCACGGTGATCTTGGTGAGCGCCTTGCGCGCGCTCTCCAGATCGGCCAGTTGCTCCTCGATGTAATCGGCACGGCGCTTGAGCTGCTCGTACTCCTCCATGGCGACCTGGTTCACAGGACCCAGGTTGTTGATCTGGCGCACGAGTTGGTTGAGCTCGCGCTCGGCGGCGTCGCGATCGGTGGGCGCCGGCAACATGAGCGCTTCCTCGAGCACCGTGGTACCGTCGGCGGTGATGGCCTTGATGGCAGCCTCGACCTGCACCTCGAGCTTGCCGCGCGCCACCTTGAACTCGTTTTGCGTCGCCGTGGCAGCATCGACCCGCTCCTTGGCGCGGGCGACCTCGGTCTTGGCGTCCTCGATGGTCTTCTTGAGCGAGGCCGAGTCCGCCTCCTCGAGCGAGGCCTGATCGCGCAGGCGCGCAGCCCAGTCCGAGGCGCGCTCCAACAGGGCAGAATAGCGCTCGTGCATGGGATCGACGCGAAGGCGTAGCAGCTCAAGCGAGCGCGAGGCCTGGCGTGTCCCACGGATACGACGGTCGATACCCTCCAGGCGATGCTCAAGATCGGGCACACGGCCCTTCAGCGAACGCAGGCGCTCGCTCGTCTGAGCCAGGCGCACCTTAGCATCGGCAAGC
>CALGKS010000265.1 GCA_937930475.1 uncultured Collinsella sp.
TCTCAGCCGTTTCGACAGAAGTCTTGAGCTCCTTGAACTCGTCGTTGACCTTGCTCACGCCAGCCGCCGCGTCCGTCGCGGGCTTCTTGAGCTCCGCGATCTGCTCGGCGGTGAGGTCGCTATATCTCAGCGCGTCGCCCTTCGGCACGCCGACGACCAGCACGTTGCCCTCCATCGCCGCCGTTGCCTCCGAGCCCGAGGCGAGTGTCGTGGCTCGTGCCCCCTTAACCTCGGCGGCGACAGCCTTGTCGCGTGCGGCTTCCGCCGCCTTCTGCGCGGTCTTGGCCTCGTCTCGCGCCGTCTCTGCGTCCTTGATGGTGCGCTGGTCGCTCGGCTCGTAGATGTACTCGGCGGGCTTGGCTCGCCTCTTTACGTCCCAGAGCGCCTCGATGCGCGTGCGTCCGCCGTATGCCTCGTCCGTGATGTAGGCCCATGCGTACACGCGCCCAGCCGCCTGGAGCAGCTCGTCGGGAATCTTCGCCTTGCTGTCGGCCACCGCAACCGTGTAGCACGTCCCTGTGGTCGACTTGGCGAAATGCACCTGCTCGCAGCCGACGACCTCGACCTCGCGACCGGTGTCCCACTGCCACAGTTCGCCGTCAAGCACCTGCAATGCCGCCATCACTCATCACCTTCCTCATCCTCGTCGTCCTCGTCGTCCTCGTCGCCCTCCTGGGCACCCTTCGCGTTCGCCGCCAGGGCTGGCGGCAGCGCTGCCATGCGCTCCTCCTGCTCCCGCTGCTTGCGCTCCAAAATCTTCGCCCTCTCGTCGGGCGTGATGTTCGGCAGCTTTCGCAGGATCGTCTCGTCGTCCAGATACTCGGCCTCCAGGCACACGGTCTCGACCTGCTCCTTGGTGTTGCTGATGCGAGTGCGCGTGAACACGGGCGTGTCCTCGATGCCCTGCAACGCAAGGATGTCCATGATACCCTCGCGGATGTGGCGCTCAAACTCGGCGGCCTCCTCGTCCATCGGCTGGTATGCCGCGTCGATATGGTCGTTGGTCGCACCCGCCGCAATGGTGTGGACGTCCAGCGCGCCGAAGTCCTCGTAGATGTCGGCCTTGATCTGCGCCAGCGTCTCCTTGCGGCCCTCGACGGGCACCTCCTGCGTGTACGGCGTCACGGACTGCCCCTGCTCGGCGTCGACCTCGGCCACGTGCGTCAGCTTGAGCTTCGCCCGCCACAGGTCGAGGTCCCTGTCGTCCATGCCGCCGGCTCCGTTGATGAGCCAGTAGATCTGCGCGCAGTCGCGCGTGTCGTTCACCAGGCCGCTCTTGATGAGGTCGTAGGCGTCGATGCTCTCGCGCATGCCGACGAGCGTGCTCTGGTGCGCGTCGCTGCCCCAGACCGCCACGATGGGCAGGCGGGAGTAGTTCTCCGCATCGACGGCCAGCTTCATCCCGTCGGCGGGAATCTCGCGGTATGTGACCTTGTAGGCGCGCTTGGCCTCGGTCACCTCGAAGTCGAAGCCGCTGCCGCCCGACACCATCTCCGTGTAGCCGTCCTGCTCGTAGAGGGTCGCGTGCCACGGGTGGTCGGAGTCGAGTCGCCAGAACCTCACGCCGGCGTATAGCGCCCCCGAGTACTCGTCCCACACCGGGCAGAACTCATCGGCGGTGAACACGTCGATGTGGTCGAGGTTCCAAAACGGGAACGACGCGCCGTGGATGAGCGCCTTGAGCCCCATCTCCATGACGTCGTCGTCGAAGCGGTCGCCAAGCCCCTCCTTGGTCGTGTCCTTGCCGCCCGCCGAGACGTCCACGAAGCTCACGCCCTTACCGAGCGAGTACGTGCAGCGCTGGACGTTTAGGCGCTTGAACAGGTTGCTCGCCAGCCTCAGCTTCGAGGCCGTGAAGTCCTCGGCCTCGGCACCGGAGCACGAGTAGATCTTCTGCACGAACCGGTTGATCGTGACGTTGTGCTGGCGGTAGTACTCGTTCGCGGTGACGGCGTTGCGGTATATCTCGCTCGACATGTGCCGCTCGATGGCATCTGCCGCGAACGCCGTCGCCGACGCCACCGCCTTGAGGTCGCCATCGGTCACCAAAGGCCCCTTAGACAAAGCCGCTACCTCCCTCCAAAGAATGGGTTTACCTGCTCTTTCGCAGGCTTGTACATGCGCAGTGTTGCCACGCCGTAACGGAGCGCGTCGCAGCTGTGGTCCTCGACCTTGACGGGCCTGTCGCCGTCCGCCTTGGCGTCCCAGCAGTAGCCGCCGAGCTCGCCTATCAGCCCCGCGCAGGCGTCGGAGATGCGCACCGTGCCGTTGCCCAGGCACACCCCCGTCTCTCGTATGCCGTCCGCGACGTCGTTACGCCCCTTTTTGGTCTTGAACCCGGCCTGCCGCATCGCGGCGATGAAGCTCGTGGCGCTCGGGTCGATGATGAACGTGGGCGGCTTGCCCAGCCCGCGCACGAAGTCGGCCATGTCGGCCACGTAGTCGGCGTCCGTCTTCTGGTGCCCCGTGTCGCGGCCGCTGTAGCGGTACTCGTCCACCACGTGCCACACATTGCCGTCAAACGCCCACAGCAGCGCCGCGAAGGCGTTCTGCGTGCCGTAGTCGCAAGACACCGCGTACTTGACGGCGCCGCCCGTATACCGGCTCTCGAGGGCACCCTCCCACTCGGGGTAGACCAGGCCCTCGGCCAACGTCCACTTGCCCAAGATGTAGCGGTCGTAGTACACACCGCTGCCGTAGTCCTTGATGAGGGCCTCGATGACATCCGGTGCCAGCGCACCGTCCCAGATCGTGTAGTCCTGCCTGTAGATGTCGCTGTCGCCGTCGAGGAACCGCTTGAACCAGTGGTTGGGGCTGTCGGGGTTGCAGGTACCGTCGAAGCGGCTGTGCTCGCAGCGCAGGCGGCTCTTGAGCATCTGGAACACGTCTTCGCTCCACGTGGCGACCTCATCGCCGTAGACCCACTCGAACGTGGCGCCCTGAATCTTGGATACGCTTGTCTTCTTATCCGCCCCGAGGCAGTAGACCTTGCGCCCGAAAATCTGGGCCGTGTTGTCCCGCCCGATCTGGCTGACGACGTCTTCGCTGTAAAGTGAGCGCATCGGCTCGAGGATGTTGCGCTCGAGCGTCGAGCGGGTGTTCCCGATCATCACCGCCAGCCCCTCGCCCCTCATGGCGAGAAGCCTCTGCGGTATGGTCACGGCTATGTCGACGTAGCTCTTGCCCGAGCCCGTCGCCCCGCACTTCACGTTGTAGCGGTGCGTGCAGTTGGCGAGGTACTCGCGCTGCATCCTCGTGAGCGGCATCGGCTACTCGTCCCCGCCGATTGAGGACGGCACGGACAGGACCAGCTCCTTGGCGGCCTTGAGCACCGCCGTGTCGGTGGTATCCATGATGCGCTGCGCCTTGGCGTACTCCTGCGGGTACTTGCGCTCCAAAAGCCACGCCGCCGCCTGCCAGCTGTCGCCGCTCGCGTCCATGATGCGGCCCACGAGCGTCGCCTTGCGCTCGACCTCGGCCTTTTTTAGAACGTGACACAGTTGACGCTGATTGTCTGTTCTGGGGTGGTTGATCCAGCGGCTGTATGTCTCGCGTGCGACCCCGAGATACGCGGCAATGTCCTTGTCGGTCATTCCGGCACGGCACAGGCGGACGGCATCCTCGATGCCCTCCTTGGTCAGTTTTTCACGCCCTTTTCCCGCCACAAAATCACGTTTCCGCTGGTAGATAGCCATATGGAAACGCGAACGTTCCCACCTTTTTACGCACGTGGACAAGCGCGTGCGTTTGCCCACGAGCGTAAAAAGGGGGTAACGTTTAAAGAAAAGGCCCCGGTTTCCCGGGGCCTTTCGGCTACTCGACCTTGGTCGGCTTGATTCCGATTGCCTCGGCCAGCCTCTCAAGCGTCTCCGTCCAGCTTCTGCCGTCTGTGCGCGGCCTGACGTATGCGGTTGCTCTCCGCCTCTTCCTCGAGCCGTCTCTTCCGCTCCGCCAGATAGCACCCCTTGCACAGCCTCCACTTCTTCGCCTGCGCCGACGTGTCGAACACGGGCCGCGCGTCGCACACGATGCACAGCCCATCCGTTCCGGTCGAAAAGCGCCCGTACCGCTGCCGCGCGTGCCTCACGGCGCTCGGCGTCACCCTCAGCTCCGCCGCGATCTCCGCCGCCGTCCGCTCCGGGTGCGCCTGCATCCGCCTTATCATCTCGTCCGTCCACAGGACGTAAGAGGAGCGCCCCTTCCGGAGCGCCCACTCGTCCCTCAACGGATGTGTTGACTTTGTGGATGGGCCTTTTGGCCCATCTCCTACAGGTGGCCTACACGCCATTCGCATACCCCCTCGCGCTCGGTTTGCTTCGGCTACCATACCAAGCGCCGGGGACCACCTCACGCACAGCGCTTGATTATCGCCCCGCACTTCGGGCAATGGACGGCCTCATACGCCAGCATGTCCCCGAAGCCGATATGCTCCCAGATCCGTCCGTCCCATCCGCAGTCGGAGCAGTGGAAGCAGCCGTCGACCATCCGCTTGCCCGGGATGAACGGGTCCTGTTTGTGATCGACGAAATCGAGGCACGTCGGGCGATCGATTAGGTCGGCAATACGCTCGAACACGTCGTTCATCTCGTGGTATCCGGTGTCGGGTTCCATTACCGTCTCGTCCAGCAGTTCATAGAACTCTTCTTTGTAGCGGACGCGGTTCGTGTAGGATAAGCAACGCAGATTCTCTACCGTCTCGCGGCGCTCTTCATCGCTAATCCTCATACAGCACCTCAAGCCCGTACGCAACGGCGGCATCATGCTCGATGCGGCAACCACGTGCGTTTTCCCAGCCTTTGCAGAAATAGGCCGCATGGCACAGGCTCATGTTCTCAAGCGACTTCGCAAGGTAGCAGAGCGGAACCTGTACCACGCCGCGCTCCTCCATAGCCTCGTCGCTGTACCACTCGTCAGTGAATAAGGTGTTCACGAACCCGTAGCCCATCTCGCGCAGCTTGGCGTGCGCCTTGTCCCTCGCCTCCGCGATCTCCTCGTCGGTCTTGCCAGCCATAGGCTGTGAAATCATCGCTCGCTTATTCAACATGGCTCACCCTTTCATTCCATAGATCTGCAGCGAACTCCTCGGCGTACTCTAGGTCCGTCCGTGCGCCGCATCCCAAGCAGCTCACGTAGAAGGTGCGCAGACCTTGATACTTGCCCCGCTGCATCCCAGCATCGCCACCACAGAACGGACAGAGCTTCAGCTCGATTTCGTCCATCAGTCCTCCTTGGATATGGCCAGCGCCACGTACTTCTGGGCGAGGCCCTCGAAGTCGTCGAGGATGTAGTCGATTCGGTAGGTCGCCCCGTTGAGCGGATGCCTTGCCGCCGCCCCGACGGCGTAGCCTTCGTTCGTGACAACGTCGAATACGATCTTGTCGCCGACCTCGTAACCCCGGTCGTTCTTGCGGACCTCGAACGTCTTGGTGCCGTCCATGATTGCGTCGGCGTATTTGACAAAGACCTTGAGTCGATGCGTTTTCATTCGTCCTCCTTGCGCTGGAGCCCGAGCTGCTCGGTTATGTCGTTCTCGTTGAACGTCCACGAGTACATGTCGAACACTTCATACGAGCCGTCGATGATGACATTCGATACGTTCACCTCACGCAGCCGGCCATCCTCTTGCATGACCACGGCAACCGGCTGACGGGTTTTACCCGTATCCCTGCTGCTCGAGGATATGCAGCAGTCGAGGTCGGTGGTCGTCTTGTCGAAAACGCCGACGAGCAGCGCCTTCTCGTAGCCGGTCTTCGAGTCCGTCTTGAACGTCTGGACGAAGCACGGCACAAGGTTGCTAGTCAACATCAGTCCTCACCTTCTCCAGCTTGCGCCCGCAGAACGGGCAGTAATTGATCGGGATGCTCCATGCGTACGGAGGGTCGACAACAATGACGTGTTCGCCGTCGTTTGGCTCGTTAATCCACATCTCGACCCCCTCTTCGTCATCGCCGAAGTTGAAATGCGGCTTTCCGCAGTAGGGGCAATCGTTAGGCATCGTCCTCACCCCTCAGCTTGCGGATGCGGTCGGCGATGTCGCGCATGGCAATTCGAGCGCAGCCGTCCTCGCCACCGGGGCACGATGTACAGCCATCTTCGTCTTTGTCTCTGTGGAAGTAGGCACAAGCCTCGTAATACCGCGCGTCACCTGCCTCGCTCAAGTCCTCAAGCAGCTTTTTCCAGCTATCTGGCTGTGTGATGCGCATGTCCTTCGGCTTGAAGCTGTTGTAGTACATGTTGCCTTCGTACTGGGCTTTAATCGTCCATTCGGTTTTCTGGCTCTCTACCAACGTTCTGAAGAAAAACTCCTTCACGCTTACCTTTGTTCCGCAGCTGTCGTACAGAACCTCGGTGTCCAGCGGAATCTCGCGCCCCTCGGCGTCTTTCGGCAATTCGATATTCATAGCCCAACCTCCTCGTAGTCGCGGCACTCGCCGCACTCGTCCTCGCAGTACAGCAGGTTCTCCATGAGCCACGCCACAGCCCACTTCGCCAGGCGCCAGAACCCTTCCTTGCGGTCGGGCGCCTCTGCGTCGTAGGCGCGCTCGAACTTGAGGTGGCAGTAGCCGTAGTCGACGTGGATGTCGCTGCCGCAGAAGTGCCTGCAGTTCCCGCACATCCTAGGCTCGCAGGCCCCACCGAAGCTGCGCTCGATAGCGGCGTCGGTCACCCCCATCGGGTAGCCGCCGACCCTCGAGTCACTCATCGCAGTCCGCCCCCCTACGCTCTCGTCGAGCAGGTCGATGGCATCCCCGACGGTCGCCTCGATGCTCGTCAGCTGGCGGCGCAGGTTCTGCACGAGGTTCGCGCCGGCGACCTCCGCCCTTCCCGCCTCGTAGGCGCGCTCGATCATGTCGGTCACCGCGACCTGCATCGCCGTGTCGTTGTAGCCTCGCCTGACGCGGTACTTCCCCAGGTAGGCGTGCGCCCTGTCCTGCGGCCTGCACTCGCGGTCGAAATGGAACACCTCGACCGCGTCGGCCTTGATCTGCTCCAAAGTCTCCATCACAAACGTCCCCTCTCTCGGTTCCTCTCGTTGCAGCGCTCGATTGCCGCGTCCACGTCCTCCTGCGTGAACCCCTCGGCGTCGAGCAGGCTGACGACCGCCTGGACCACGTCCATGCACTCGTCGATAAGGTTCTGGCGGTACTCCCTGCGCGCCGTCATGATCGGGCTGAAGCGCATGTCGTCGCAATCCTGCCAAGCGCCGTATACCTCGGCCGCCTCCTCGAGCGGCTTGAGCGCCTGCACCTTGGGTGCGTCCGGCTCATCGAGCGCCCCGAACTCGAACCTGTATCCGTCGCGCATCAGATGCGCCTCCCCTCCGCCAGCGCCGCACGCATGGCGTTGACCTCTCGGCCCAACTCACTCCTCGTTCCGAGGTACACGTCCACGGGCCGCTTGCTCTCGTTCCTGTGAGCCACGTTCTCGCACCAGCCGCAGCAGTACCGCTGGCGGGCGCCCCTCGCGCGGAACCGTCTGCCGCACTGACGGCACACGAGCACGTTGCCCCCTCGCATGTCTAACGACTCATCCCTCATGGCGCGCCTCCCAGTAGTTGCACCTCGCGAGCCCCTGCGTGGTGTGTACGAAGTCGGGGCACCGCATGCACGTGTACCGCTTGCGGCCCTCGCCGGACGCCGTCATGACCGCCTCGCTCACGGCGCAGAACCCGCACGTCTCGCAGCGGGCGCTGCGCGGCCCGTCGTCGTAGATGCTCACAGACCCCTTCGGTCTGCCCATGTTCTCGCTCCTCTCGGCGTCCAAGCTCATGACGCCCTCCTCTCGCATGCGGCCCTCGCATCAAGCAGACGCCGCGCGTCCTGGTACGCCTTGAGCGTCACCGGGTCGGCGGTCGTCCCCCTCGGGGCCTTCACCTTCGCCGGGTCGATACCCGGGTGTTCCTCGCGCCACCTGCGCTCGAGCTCCGCCCTCGTCTGCTCCGGCGTCCTCGTCGGCTTGAACGTGGCGGCCTGAATCTCGGCGTCGGTCGGCTTGCCCCGCGCATGCGCCTCGGCGTCGAGGCGCTTCTGGTTGCCGTTCCACAGCATCGCCGCGGCCGTGAGCGAGGTCACGGGCATCCCGTTCGAGCGGATCCAGCCCTGCGACTCGTAGTGCGCCCAGAACTTGTCGGGGTCGCCGCTGATGCAGTTGGCGGCGAAATACGCTCGGCACTCGTCCAGGGTCGGCGGCTCGAATCCGTCGGGTGCGGCGGGCATTGCATCTGCCCTGCCCTGGATTGGACTGTCTATGGTTTGGTCTGGCTTGGTATGGTCTGGTATATAAGGAGGGGTTTCTTGGGTTTCCGAAACCTCGAAACCCCAGTTTTCACTTTCCGAAACCCCCGTTTTATCGGTTTCCGTAACCTCGAAACCCACATTTCCGTTTCGCGGTTCCGGTTCCGGCTCGGGCTTGGTCTTGCGCGGCCTGCCGCCCTTGTTTCTAGCCCGCGCCTCGACCGAGTTGTCGATGTCCTCTCGGATGGTCTCGAAGATGGTCTCCATATTCCAGGAGTAATCGACGGTGATTGGTTCTCCGTCGGCATCAATGCCGACCTCGACCGAGCAGTTGTCGCTGTTGAACTCTGGCTCAACGCCGTTCGCCCCGTACTGGACGATGGCCCAGAGCATCTGGGCGCGTGGCCCCTCCGGCATTCGCTCCAGGGCCTTCGTAAACTTCGGGAACCACGTGAACTTGTTGGCCATCAGAACCACCCCCAGAGAAGCGATGAGAAGAACAGGAGACCCGCGGAGAAGGAGGCGGCGAACAGTGCCGCCTCCCAGTGGTCGCGAATGATGTCGGGTACGTGCCTCATCAGAACGGCACGTCCTCGTCGTAGAACTCGGACTGCGGGACCGCGGCGTAGGCCTGCTGGGCGCTCCACTGCGGCGCGGCCTGCGCCTGCGGCTGCACGGGCACCGTGTCCGCGAGGCTCTGCTGCGGCTGGGCCTGCGCCTGCCCCTCACGGCACACCATGACCTCGATCTCGTCGACGACAAC
>CALGKS010000266.1 GCA_937930475.1 uncultured Collinsella sp.
CGGGCGTGGGCAGCTATGTGGACGTGTACGTGCAAAAAGATGGCGTGACCGATCGTTTGTGCGGAGCGCACGTGATCGATACCAGCGAAGATGCCGGCACCACGCGTGAAGGCAAGATCGAGTGGGTGACGCTGGCGGCAGACCCCGAAGATGTCAAGGAATTGCTGGGAGCCTCGGGAAAGGGAACGGTCAGCTTGACGATTCCCGCCACGGCGCGCGGCAAAAAGAGCGGAGGCGACGAGTGATGAAGGCGATCTGGCTTGCGTGCTGCGCGTGCGGCGATTACGGGCTGCTACAGCAGGAAGTCGAGGGTCGCGATGTGGGCGCACAGGTGCTTCGCGTGGGGGATCTGGACGGGCTGGTATCCATGGCGCGGGCGTTTCCGTCGCGCCGCGGTGCCGCCATCATCGCGGCATCTCTGTTCGATACCGAAGACGTGCGGAAGACCGTTGCACGCCTGACGGCCGAGGGCCGTGTGAGTCGCGTTGTCGTGTTGATCGAGACACTCGACCCATCGGATATCGAAGGGCTGTTTCGCGCAGGGGCGACCGAGGTCATCGCTGCGCACAGTTTGTGCGGCAACGGGCGCGCGGGTGAGGGAACGGTTGATTCCGATCGGCGCATGACGATTGAGCCCGATGCTTTCGTTGATAGGGAACCCGGGGCGCCTCGCGCTACAAGAGGCCCGCGTGTTGATGAATATGGAAAAGCGGAAGCCGAGCATGGTCGGCGCCCTTGGGACCCCCTTGCATACGATGACGCTGGAGGGCCGGTACCGTATGGCGATGACGTTCTGGCTGAAGATATGGGATACGTGCACGGCGTAAATCTGGCCGATGAGCTCGACGAGGTCGAGGGTTTTGCCGGGGCTGGCGAGCCGTGTGCCGCTGCGTCTTTGGCTTCGGAACCGCAGCCCGGGCAGCCTGCCATGCCGGCTTGGGCTCAGCGCGTGACCGCGGCGGGGGAGACGGGGATGTTGTCGCCCGCGTCCGTGTCGCCGGTTCCTGCACCGTTAGCCCCCGCGCTGTCGGCGGACGCTTCGGTTCCGTCGCGTCGGGCACCGGTCGTCTGCGCCGTTTCGGGTTCGGGCGGTTGCGGCAAGTCGACGATCGTTGCCACCATGGCGCATGCGGCGTCGCTGTTGGGTTTGCGTGCCGCTGTGCTCGACTTGGACCTCATGTTTGGAAACCTTTACGATTTGCTGGGTGTCGATGCCCCGCACGATATGGCGACGCTTATCGAGCCGTCGGCGGCGGGCGCACTTGCCGAGCCGGATATCGTGGCCGCATCGATGCGCGTCGCCCCGGGCGTCACGCTCTGGGGACCTGTCGCGGCCCCCGAGAAGGCTGAGCTCATGGCGCGTCCGGTGGAGCTATTGCTCGATGTTTTGCGCCGCGAATCCGACGTGGTCTTTGTCGACACCTCGGTCTTTTGGGGCGATGCCGTGGCCGCCGCGGTGGCGGCGAGCAATCGTTGCCTGGTCGTAGGCGATGCGGCAGTATCGTCCGCGACATCCGCTTCGCGCGTCATTGAGCTGGCGAGCCGTGTAGGCGTGCCACGCACACGTATGAGCGCCGTGTTCAACCGGTTTGGTGCGCGCGGTGCCGACGAGGACGTCGCCATGCGCTTTGAGATTGCCTGCGCACTGAGCTCCAGGATCCGCATTGCCGATGGCGGTCAGGACTTGGCCGCGCTCATGGCATTCGGTCGCGCCGACGAGGCAGTGGGTCAGTCGAGCGCTTTTGCGACCAGCGTGCGCGAGGCCACGCGCGAGATGCTCGTGGAGCTGGGCTGCGCCGTTGGTCCCTGGAGCGATATGGTCGCCGACCGCGCGACCCGCACCGAGCGCCCGCGCATCCGTCTTCCCTGGTCGCGTGAGGGTGATTCGCGATGAGTCTGCAGACGAGGATTAAGGCTGCCGGTGCGGCGGCCGCGGCTGCCCCCGTCGATGCGGGACGCCGCCGTGCCGTTAAACGCCGCACCAAGCGTGCGGTGATGGACCGCGTGGGCTACGACGAGGTTGCGCGCATCAGTGCCTACGTCGACCCGGCCCTTGCCCGCTCCGAGCTACGTCCGGCGGTGGAAGCGGCGCTCAACGTGGAAGAGCCGACCGATTTGGCGACGCCTGAGCGTGAGACCATCATCGACGAGATCCTAGATGACGTGGTGGGCCTGGGACCGCTGCAGCCGCTCATCGAGGACGACACCGTTACCGAAATCATGATCAACGGCTGTCGCTCTGCCTTTTTTGAGCGCAGTGGCGTTTTGTATCCCATCGAGCACGCGTTTGAGGACGATGAACAGATCCGTGTGCTCATCGACCGCATCATCTCGCCGCTCGGCCGTCGTATCGACGAGCGTAGCCCCATCGTCAACGCCCGCCTCAAGACGGGTTATCGCGTCAACGCGGTGATTCCGCCCGTGGCGATCGACGGGCCAATCCTCACCATCCGTAAGTTCTCGGACCGTATCTGTTCGCTGGACGAGCTTGTGGGGTTGGGGTCACTGCCGCTTTGGTATGCGCAGCTGCTGTCGTGCGCGGTGTCGTTGCGGCAGGACTTGGCGGTTGCGGGAGGCACGGGGTCGGGCAAGACCACGCTGCTCAACGCGCTGTCGTGCGAGATTTCCACCGGCGAGCGCATCGTGACGATCGAGGATTCCGCCGAGCTCAAGTTTGCACATCACCCACACGTTGTTCGTCTGGAGGCGCGTGAGGCGTCAATCGAGGGCGAGGGTGCGGTGACGATCCGCGACCTGGTAACTAATGCCCTACGCATGCGCCCCGACCGCATCGTGGTGGGCGAGGTGCGCGGTGCCGAGTGCTGCGACATGCTGCAGGCCATGAACACGGGCCACGACGGCTCGCTCACCACGCTCCATGCGGGTACCGAGCAGGAGACCGTGGTTCGCCTGACGCTGCTTGCGCGTTACGGCATCGATTTGCCGAGTGAGCTTATCGAAGAGCAGATCGCCATGGCGCTCGACGGCATCGTGATGTCCGAGCGCCATGCAGATGGCAGGCGCTTTGTGGCCTCATATTCGGGGGTTCACCGCGGCGCGTCGGGCGGTGTCGAGCTCGAACGCTACGTGACGTTCGATGCCGCCGAACGCACCTGGACGCTCGACCGCGAGCCGCCGTTTATTGCGGAGGGCTTGCGGTCGGGAACGCTCACGCAAGAGGAGGTGGACGAATGGAGATCGCTATGCCCCTCGTCGTAGGGGGTTTGGCGGGGCTTTCTGTCGCGACGGCGTGTGGGGCAGAGCCTCGTGTGTCGCGGATGCCGCCGGCGGAGCTGGCGCGCCAGACGCTCGAATCGATGGCGGAGAACTGTCTCTTATACACATCTCCGAGCCCACGAGACCGTACTAG
>CALGKS010000267.1 GCA_937930475.1 uncultured Collinsella sp.
CACCGCTCATGCAGATGACGATGGCGCCCGAGACCAGCACGACCAGGCCCGAGCCAAGGTCGCCCATGGCGACGACGGCCAAAAACGGGATGGACAGCATGCCGCAGAGCTTGACGTAGTCGCGAACGGTATCGATGCGGCCGTTGTATTGCGAGCCAAGCGTGGCCATAAAGAAGATGGTGATGAGCTTGGCAAGCTCAACGGGCTGGAAGGTCAGACCGATACCGGGAATCTTGATCCAACCCGTCATTCCCAAGCCGCCCGTGTAGGACAGGCCCGGAATCTTAGGCGAGAAGATCACGATGAGATCGACGACGAGCAGAGCCGTCGAGAAATTGGAAATGCCACGCAGGTCGGTGCGCCAGACGAGCACTGCAAGCACCGCGCCAATGCCAATGCCCAGCAGGTGGCGCGAGAACGAGGCATCGGCCTTAAACTGCGACGCCGACCAAATAATGATGGCGCCATAGGCAACGAGCGCGACGGTAGCCAGCAGCACACCGATGTGCACCTTTTGGCGAAACGTGCCGCGCGAGGCCGAGAGCTGCTTGTTAACGCGGTCCAGGCTGCTGCGAGAGCCGGTTTTGGTTGAGCGGAACAGGTCCGCCGGCGAAAAGTCCATCGCAACCTCCTATCGAACCGAGGAATCGCCCGTGGCCGTCGACGTGTCGGGCTCGTCATAAATCGCACCGAGGACATCGCGCACGACGTGCAACGCGGTATCGGAGCCGCCACCGCCCTGCTCCAAGATAGTGGCAATCACATACTTGGGGTCATCGGCCGGCGCGTAGGCGCAAAACCACGCGTAATCGTCCTCGCCGCTCTTCTCGCCCGTGCCGGACTTGCCGTAGACCGTAGGGGTCAGGGAGTTAAAGTGCGCGGCGGTCGAAGTCGACGCGGAGTAAATCACATCGTGCATGCCGTTGCGAACAAGAGCCAAATCCGAATCGCTGTTGATCTTGGCCTCCAGGCGCTTCTTCTTACCCTTGCCGTTGTATTTATAGGCATCGCCGTCGCCATCGCGCGACACGGCTGACAAAAACACGTGAGGCACGTACTGTTTGCCGCCGTTGGCAATGCCCATATAGGCGCAGGCCATCTGCAGCGGTGTCACCAAAATGTCGCCCTGGCCGATGGCAATGTTGGTCATATCGCCGGCATTCCACTTGCGGTCCTCGGCAGATGCGTCGGTAAAGTAAGACTCTTTCCACTCGGCATCGGGAATACGGCCCGTGCCCTCACTCGGCAGGTCGATGCCGCAGGTCTTGCCCAGGCCCCAGCGACGAAAGACCTCCTGCAGGCCCTCGGGATGCTGGTCGTTGTAGAAAAACGCCTTGCCCATATCGTAGAACACGGGGTCGCAGGAGTTGGCGATACCGGACTGCAGCGTCATCGTGCCGTGGCCGGAGTGCAGCCAGCAGTATTTTCCCCAAGATTTGCCCAAGCCGGTCCAATATCCCGTGCAGTTGGTCGTCTGACTCGACGTGTACGTTCCAAACTCAAGACCAGCCAGCGCCGAGAGAGGCTTAATGGTCGAAGCCGACATGTACTGGCCGCTAATGGCGCGGTTGAGCAGCGGATGCGAACCCTCGTCATCGTTGAGCTCGGTCCAAACATCGTTGGAGACGCCGCCGATAAACACGGACGGATCAAACTTGGGCTCGCTGGCCATGCCCAGAATCTCGCCGTTATTGGGGTCGAGGCACACCACGGCACCGTTGCCGGCGTCGCTGTGGCCTGTGGTCTTAGCGAGCTCAATGGCACTTGCAAGCGCCGTCTCGCAGGCTTGCTGAATCTTGAGGTCAAGCGTGAGCTTAATGTCGGAGCCGGCCTTGGCGGGCACGGCGCCGGCCTGACCGGTCACATTGCCCGAGGCATCGACCTTCACCGTCTGCTCGCCGCGAATACCCTGCAGCAAGTTCTCGTAGTAGCTCTCGACGCCCGCCTGGCCCACGATATCACCCGACTGGTACGTAATCTGACCGGCGGCGCTATCGTTATCGCCCGAAGCCTTCTTGTTCTGTGCCTCAAGCTGCTCGGAGGTAATGGTGCCGGTATAGCCCAAAATGTGACAAGCCGTCTCGCCGTACGGGTACTGGCGCTCGGTACGCTCGGCAATCTTCACGCCCGGGAACTCGCCGGCATGCTCCTTGATATAGGCAACCGTGGAGCGGCGCACGTCCGTCGCGATGGTATGTAGGCTCTGGGCGCCCTCAGAATTGTCCTGAATGTTGCGCAGAACCGCGACGTAGGGCATTCCGAGCACATTCGCGAGGTGATGCACCAGCACGGTGTCATCAGCCAGGTCGCGATAGGCGACGACGGCAAGTGAGGGACGGTTTTGCACAAGTGCCACGCCATTGCGATCAAGGATTCGCCCGCGCACAGCCGGCGTGGTGACAGTACGGGTCTGGTTGCTCTTGGCCTGCTTGTCGTAGTAGTCCGACGAGACCATCTGCATACCCCACAGCTTAACGGCGAGCGCGGCAAACATCGCGCCCACGCCGGCGGTAAGGATGGAGAAGCGACCCTTGAAGGCGGTAGCGGCGGTATTGCCCTCGCCCTCGGTGGCACGCGGGGCCGTTCCATGCTGTGTGTCGTAGGTAAAACGGGAATCGCCGCGGCGCATGATGACCAGCGCGACCACAATGGCCACGACCAGCACGATACCGGCGATGATAACTGTCATCTGGGAAGACATCTACGGGCCTCCCCTATTTGAGTTTGCGGGTCTTGGGCTTGAAGCGCATGCCCGTCTGACGACCACCGCGTGCGGAGAATCCGTAACCGGACTGCGGCACGACACCGGACATCAAAAACGGAATGGCGACCAGACCCGTCAGGATCGAAGACGGCAGTGCATGGCCAAAAACAGCCACCACAAAGCTCGTCTCCAGACCCATAAACAGCAAGATGATGCTGTAGACCACGTTGATGGCAAGCGCGAAGGCGCCCACAGTAATACCGCGCGCGCTCGGGGAGCCGGCCGTCTGACCGGCCGCGCTGTGCACCAGGGCAAAACTGCCCACCGTCAGCAGCAGCGACATAACGCCCACCGGAACGGCAGCGGAAAGATCATAGAACAGGCCACTGCAAAAACCGCAGACGACAGCCCGCGTGGGATCGCCCGAGAACACGCTCAGGCACACCAGGATAATCATAAAGTTGACGCGACCGCCCGCGATGGAAATCTGCGGCGCCAGGCCCGCCTGCAGGAGCACGCAGGCAATGGCGGCGATAGCAAACGTACGGGAGCTCGCCCCCTGTTCGTGTAGATCCATGGACATGCCCTCCCTATTCGCTCGAGCCGGAATCGGTTGTCTCGGACGATTCGGAGCTCTCGTCCGAGTCCTCGTCCTTAGTCTTGGTCGCGGAATCACGCGAGGTGCCCTGCGGTGTGCCGTTGGCAGAGCTCACGTCCTCGTCCGAGGCCGACTGCTCGTCGGTCAACGAGGTGATGACGAGCACCTCCTCGTTATTTTCTGCCGTGGTCTGGGCGCGTACGACGATGGTGTAATACACATCGTTGGCCGACTTCTCCACCGAAGAAACAGTGCCGAGCGGCAGGCCCTTGGGGAACACGCCGCCAATGCCAGAGGTCACGATGATGTCGCCCACCTTGACGTCGGAATCGACGCTCACGTACTCAAGGCGCAGCGTGCCATCGGGCTGGCCCTGCAGCATACCCTGGGCGCGCGTGTCCTGCACCATAGCCGACACGCCCGAGTTCTCGTCGCCAATAAGGCGCACGGTAGAGGTCTTGGCCGACACCTCGATAATCTGGCCGATAACACCGGCAGAACTCGTCACGGGCATGTTGATGGTAAGGCCGTCGGCAGAGCCCTTGTCGATGGTAACGGTCGAGGTCCAGGCATCGCCCGACGCACCGACAATACGGGCAGCGGTCGACTTAAGGTTGTAGGTCGATTGCAGGCCGACCAGGCCCTCCAGGCGCTCGGCAGTCTTTTGAGCCTCAGAAAGCTCGGCAACCTTAGAGGTCAGCACCTCGTTTTGCTTCTTGAGGTCGTCGAGCGACTCCTGCGAAGCCGTGAGGTTGGAGAACACGTTGCCGATCGCGTTGAAGGGAGCCGCCACGGCCGAGCCCACAAAGCGCACCGGCGACGTAATCGTCGTCACACCCGAGCGTACGGCATGAATCGGCCCGGCCTCACCCTCACGGATATAAAACGTGAGCAGCAACACCGAAATCAGGCTGAAAACAATCAACGGGCGCATACCCGTTGATTGTCGCTTGGTATTCAGATTTGGAGAGAAACCCGAAGATCGTGCCAAATGGAATCCACCTTTTGGAAATTAAGCATTGGTTTGGACGAAGCCACCGTCAAAGGCGTTGGCCTCGAGCACGCGGGCGCAACCGTTTACGACGTTATCGAGTGCCGTGGGGCTGACGTTGACAGAAACGCCGGTCTCGTCGCGCAGGCGCACGTCGAGGCCGCGCAGCAGCGCACCGCCGCCGGTCAGCAGAATGCCGTAGTACATAAGGTCCGAGGCAAGATCAGGCGGCGTGGCGTCCAGAGCGTCCTTAACGGCCTTGGCCATCTCGTCGAGCGGCTTGTTGAGCGCGCGACGAATCTCCTCGCTCTCGATACGCACGGTCTTGGGCAGGCCCGTGATAACGTCGCGTCCGTTGACCTCGACGTCGAGCTCATCCTTGAGCGGCACGGCGGAACCGACCTTGATCTTGATATCCTCGGCCGTGCGCTCGCCGATAGCCAGGTTGTAGGCATCGCGAACATGGGTGAGGATAGCCTGGTCGAACTCGTCACCGGCAATGCGGATGGACTGCGACACGACAATACCGCCCATAGCGATAACGGCGACCTCGGTGGTGCCGCCGCCGATATCGATGACCATGGAGCCCGTGGGCTCCTCGACGGGTAGGTCGGCGCCGATGGCAGCCGCCATGGGCTCCTCAATCAGATAGGCCTGGCGAGCGCCGGCCTGGATCGTGGCCTCAAAGACGGCACGCTTCTCGACCGACGTGACGCCGGAGGGAACGCAGACGACGACGCGTGGACGCGGAGTCCACGGATAGCGCTTCTCGGAAGCCTTGTCGATAAAGTAGCGAAGCATGGCCTCGGTGACATCGAAGTCGGCGATGACGCCGTCCTTAAGGGGACGAACGGCCACGATGTTGCCGGGCGTACGGCCGAGCATTCGCTTGGCCTCGATGCCGACTGCCAGGATGCGCTCGTCGTTCTTGTCGATAGCGACAACGGACGGCTCGCGGATGACGATGCCCTTGCCGCGCACGGAGACAAGCGTATTGGCGGTGCCGAGGTCGATGGCGAGATCGCCCGCATAGCTACCGAAGAACATATCCATCAAAGAAAACAACGCAACTCCTGATGTGTTGGATGATTGCTGGAAAACTACTAGCCCATCATACTAGCGCAAGCCCGGCACCTCACTTGCGGTGAAGCACCGGGCAGCGCCAAATCTCATAAGGTCACTACTGGTTGTCAGCGGCCGAGAAATCGATGTCGAGCGAGGAGACAGCCCAACCGATATGGTTATCGGAGCGCACGAATTTAACGGTGTACTCCTGCTCGCCGCCCTTAGACAGCGAAGCCTTCACCTTGGCGGTGGTCTCGGTCATGGACTGATCCATACCCTCGATCGAGACGGTGGCGCCCTGCGGGATCGAGGAGACGATCATCGCCTTGGCGTCCTCGGACAGGCTCGAGGCCAGGCAGGACTCGGCCTTGGCAGTATCGCCGTCACCGGCAGCCTGGAACAGGTCGGTGATGACGGACTCCTGCGAGGGGTAGCCCATGCCGCGCGTATAAGCATAGCCAAGACCGCCGGCAGCGATCACGATGAGCAGAAGCAGCACCAGGAAGATCTTAAGACCCGTGTGGCGGTGGCGACGACGAACCTTGGCCTGCTTGCGGTCCTGCTGGACCATCTCGGACTCGGACAGCGTAAAGAAGCCGGTGTCAGAGGGGTCGGGCATAAACTGACCGGTCGCGCCCGTGGGATCGAGCGGGTCGACAGCGGGAGCGTCCATCGCGGGAGCCGGAGCCGTGGACATGGCCGTCTGGGCCGAAAGCGCGGCGAGCGAGTCGTGCACGCGGGCAAGCTCGTCGGCCTGCTCGGGCGTGAGCTGGTAGATGCCGTCGGCGGTAGCGGCGTTAAAGGCATCGAGCGCATCGGAGGGACGGCCGGCGGCTGAAAGCGCTTGGCCCATGCCGGCGTTGAGGGCGCGCGTATCGTCGCGCGGACCGGCAAAGTCGATAGCCGTGCGGTAGGTCTCTACGGCGTCCGCGGGGCGGCCGAGCTTGATGAAGCAGCGGCCCAGATCGCCGAGGGCGGCCGCAGGAGCCGGGTTGGCGCCGTCGATGGCAGCCTGACGGAAGGCAGTACCGGCGTTGGCATAGTCGCCCGACTGGAACAGCGCGTTACCCAGACCCAGGTAGGCCTTAAAAGGCGTGGCGTAGGAAGCGTCCTGGGTAGCTGCAGAGAACGCCTGGGCAGCCGTGGTGTAGTCGCCCACCGCGGCGAGTGCCTTGCCGCGGTTGGTGAGCAGGGCGCCGCGCTTGCCATAGGCGCCGTCGTTGAGGGCGGCAGCGTAGGCCTCGGCGGCCTCGGCGTACATACCCAGATGCATCAAGGCGTTGCCGCGCAGGTGGTCGGCCTCACCCATGATCTCGTTGGGAGTCTTTGCCGCACCAAGCATCTGGGCGGCAGCGGAAAAATCACCCGCGCGATAAGCGGCGCGGCCCTGTTGGATCAGCTGGCTATTCAAGGAAGTCCCCTTTACTCGTGAACGATCTCGACATGAACGATCTCGTCGCCGGCGCGCAGCTGCGAGATGACATCGAGGCCCTCGACCGTGGTGCCAAAGACGGTATAGCCGGAGTCGAGGTTGTGCTGGGCACCCAGGCAGAAGTAGAACTGCGAGCCCGCGGAATCGGGATCCATGGAGCGAGCCATGGCAAGCGCACCGTCAACATGGCTGTTACGCGGATTGGTGGCAAACTCGCCCTTGATGCAGTAGCCGGGGCCGCCGGTACCGGGCATGCCGTCGGGACCCTCAAGGCCGGCAGCGACGTCGGCGCCGGACATATCGCGGGTATTGGGGTCGCCGCCCTGGATCACAAAGCCGGGCACATAGCGATGGAACTTAAGGCCGTCATAGAAGCCCATCGTGGAAAGCTCGCAGAAGTTCGCCACATGGATGGGGGCGCCCTCACCGTCAAACTTGACCTTGATGGTGCCCTTCGACGTCTCGATCACCGCGCACTCGTCACCGGCGAGCTGGTACTCGGGCGTATAGAGCTCTTTCTTAAAACCAAACATGTGGTTCCTTCCTCGTGCGTTTAAAGCATATTTGTACGAATTGTAGCAATAAGCACGGGCTTCCATCAATTGCGCACGCAGGTTATGCCGCCGGAGGGCAACAAATTACGAACGCTGCTGCGGCCTCCATGCGCTCACGTTGGCGTCGTACTGGTTAAGCGCGCTGTTGCCGCCTTGTGCGATGGGCGCCAGGATATCGCTCTGACGGGCGCTCAACGACTCGCCGTCGGGAATGGACAGCGAGATATCCCAGCTCTGGCAGATCACGTCGACACGCTCGTACATCCACTGGGCAAGCTGCTTTAGATGATCGATGTCCTCGGCATAGGCCGTGTCGTCCTGAACCTTGAGGTTGTTGAGCTCATCCTGGGTCTTTTTAATCTGGTCGCGCAGGGCATAGGCGCTCTGCGACAGCTCCTGACGGGTGGAAAGCGGTGTACGCAGATAGCCGTTGTTAAACGAATCGATAACCTCGCCGATCTGATCCTCGTCGCTGTACGAGACGATGGTCTGGTACAGGCCGTCAAGCCTGGTGTAGAGCTGGTCGTCGGTTAAGACGGTCTCCTCCTGAACGACCTCGGACGTATCCTCTTGCTTGGGCTCTTTGTCGGTGGCCTCGCCCTTTTGGCGCGACGGGAAGGTGGTCTTGGCGGCCTGGCCAAACTGGTCGTAGAAGCCGGGCATGACGCCCATGGGATCGGCAGTCACAAACCAGTAGGCGCCACCACACACGGCAGCGAGCACCGCGATGACGATGAGCGGCTTGGGGATATGGCGCTTGTGCTTATGATAGGCATCCTCGTCGGGGTGGACCTTGCGCTTGGGCTTTTGCTTTTTGGGCTGGGCATCATCGCGCAGGGACACCGGCGTGGGGATATCGACCTTGGGGATGCCAAAGTCCTTATCGAAGGCAGGCAGCACGCAGGTCTCGTTGGGGTCGGCTGCGTCGGAGAGCACCGCGGCAGCAGATGCCGGTGCGTGGGGCACCTCGGTATCGATCTGCTCCTGCGTCAGGCGCGGAAAGCCGGCCGTGCGCCCTGCGGCCAGGTCGGATGCGGCCGCGTCCTCGGAAAGGATACCTGGCGCGGGGCGTCCACACTTGGGGCAGGTACGGTCATGCGGGGACAGACGGGCACCGCAGCCGTCGCAGAACACGAACTCGGTATGCTCGGGGCCATCGCCCGGACCAACGTATGCGTTGCAATAGGGGCAGAACGAGGCGCCGTCCTCGATGGTCTTTAGGCAATGCGGGCAGATCACGGCATCCTCTTTCCGAAGCAATTCAAACAATCGAGGTTAGAGCATAACATCGACACGGCCCCACAAGCGCAAGGCACCAATTCAACATCGCTAAGGTGAGGTGTGGTTACTTTTTCTTCTTGCTTGGCATCGAGACCTTGATGCCTTGGGCAGACTTGGTCACCCGCGATCGCTTGGCGCCGGCGCTCTTCTTTTTCTTGGGCTGGGTCTGAGCCACGCCCTCTAGTGCACGGGCCTCGGCCTCGCGGACAGTGCGCGCCTCACGGCGCTGCGCCATATCGGCGGCAACGCGCTTGGCAAAACGCTCGGCGGTCGACCCCGTCGAGCTCACCTTACCGCCGCCGCGACCCAGGCGAACACGGACGCCACGGCCAAAGCCGGTGGCCGCATGACGGCGACGGGGCTTGAGCGAGTCCATCATCGTGGCAAGCTTAAAGAACACCGCGCAGGTAAAGACAACGATAACCGCCAAGATGACAATCTGACCCATCGACAGGTTGGCAATCGACAGCAGCTCCGGGAACCCGATAACGCCCGTCAAAATACCAGCGATGACAAACACGAAAAGCACCACGCGCAAGGGCGTGAGCGGCTGCGAGATGCGCCAGATCAGGCTGACACTCGCCGCGCACGACGTGAGCAGGCACATGGTCGAAAGCGTAAGCTGGCTAAAGCCAAATACGCGCGCCACAAAGATATCGAGCGCCGCGGCCAAAATGACCGCAATCGACGCCGGCAGCGCACGCTTAAGCACATTGGTCAAGAACGGCCCCTTCACGCGGGCGTTGTTGGGCTCCAGGCCCAGCACAAAGCCCGGCGCGCCGATGCAGAAGAAGTTGATGAGCGTCATCTGAATGGGCTCGAAGGGATACGGCGGCAGGGCGATGCACAGCGCCGCCAGGCCCATCGAGAACAGCGTCTTAGTCAGAAAGAGCGCGGCAGAGCGCTGCAGGTTATTGATAGAGCGACGGCCCTCGGCCACCACAGCGGGCATCGAGGCAAAGTCGTTATCGACGAGCACGATCTCGGCCACATTGCGCGCGGCATCGGAGCCGGCGGCCATCGCCACGGAGCAGTCGGCCTCCTTGAGCGCCAGCACGTCGTTGACGCCGTCGCCCGTCATGGCCACGGTGTGCCCGCGGCGTTTGAGCGCCTGTACGAGCTCGCGCTTCTGTTGCGGAGTCACGCGGCCAAAGACGTGATAGCGGTCCACCGCCGTATCGAGCTTAGCAGGCGTATCGAGCGTCGTGGCGTCCACGTAGGCGTCGGCGCCCGGCACGCCCACCACGCGCGCGATCGACGACACCGTACGCGGGTCGTCGCCGCTGATCACGTTGAGGGTCACGCCCTGCTCGTTAAAGTAGCCGATAGTCTCGGCCGCCGAGGTACGGATCTCGTCACGGATGGTCACAAAGCCCACGGGCTCGGCCTCGCCCACGATATCGCCGGCGGGCGTAAAGCCGTCCACGCGCGCCACCACGAGCACGCGGCAGGTATCGGCGAGCTCGGCCACACGATTCTCAACCTGCGCAAATGCGCGATCGGAGAGCACAAACTGCGCGGCGCCCATCACATAGGAGCCCTGCGCAAACGACGCGCCACTCCACTTTTTGGACGACGAGAACGGAATAACCGACAGCGGCTCGGACACCTCGACCGGACGATCGGCGTAGTAGTTGAGCAGCGCCTGGCAGGTCTCGTTGGCATCTGCCGAGGTCGCACGCGCCACGTTGGCGAGCGCAAAGTCGAGCACCGTGGTCTCGACGGGAACAGCTGCCTCGTCCGAGTCCGCGCCAAAGCCAACACCCTCAACAGGCAGCGGATAGGTGCCCTCGACCTCCATACGGCCCGAGGTAATGGTGCCCGTCTTGTCCAGGCACAACACATCGACGCGAGCGAGCGTCTCGATGCAGTAGAGCTGCTGTGCCAGCACCTTACGACGTGCCAGGCGCACCGTGGCAATCGCGAGCACCGACGAGGTCAGCAGCACCAGGCCCTGCGGAATCATGCCCAGCAGGGCACCCACCGTGGACAGCAGCGCCGAAGAAGGCACACGACCGGCCAGCAGCTCGGAGAAGCACCAGGAAAGCGCGCTATCGCCCGGGGTTCCCGCTGCATCCCACAGCTCGCTCACACTCGAGGTAAAGAGAGCCAGACCAAGCGGAATCATGATAATGCTCGCAAACCGCACGATGGCGTTCAGCGCGTTCATGATCTCGGAATTGACCTTTTTGACGTACTTGGCCTCGTTGTTGATCTTTGCCACGTAGTTATCGGCGCCGACATGGATCACGCGGGCGCGCAGCAGGCCCGAGTCGATAAAGCTGCCGCTCATGAGCTCGGAGCCCGGCTGTTTCTTAATGAGGTCGCTCTCGCCCGTCAGTAGGCTCTCGTTAACGAGCGCCTCGCCCGACACCACCACGGCGTCGGCGGGAATCTGGTCACCGCGCCCCAGGCGAATGATGTCGTCGAGCACGATCTGGTCCAGGTCAAGCTCCACCTCGGCACCGTCGCGCACCGCGATGGCCTTCTTAGAGGTGAGCAGCGTGAGCTTATCGACCATCCGCTTGGAACGCATGGACTGAATGACGCCAATTGCCGTGTTCAAGAACACCACGAACAGGAACGTCAGGTTTTTAAACGAACCCGTCAGCAGGACCAGAACTGCCAAGACCACGTTGATCAAGTTGAACAGCGTGCAGAGGTTCTCAATGATGAGCTCTTTGACCGACTTGGTCTTGAGCTCCATGTTGCGGTTGATCTTACCAGCGGCGATGCGCTCCTCGACTTCGGCGGTCGAGAGTCCGCGCTCGATATCCGTTGCTGCCATACCACGTCCCATCACGTCGCGTCGGTATAAGAAAACCGCCCGGACCATGCGAGGTTCGGACGGTCTTACGTTCGATGGTGCCCCATGTTGGATTCGAACCAACGGCCTTCTGCTCCGGAGGCAGACGCTCTAATCCCCTGAGCTAATAGGGCGAACGGTTGGCATTATACCCAAGTGCGCCACGGGCTAACAAAATAATAGAAAAAGCTTTGCAATTACGTGGAAGACGCGCCGCGACGGCACGCTTTAGGCGGCAAAAGCGAGTCAGATAGTATAAACTCTCATGCACCATATAAAACGGCTCGCAATGCGGGCCGTTTTTGCAAGGACTATCCATCGAGGTGAGAGGCACACCATGATTGCAATTTTAAAGCAGAGCGCCAGCGACGAGGCCGTCAGCCATATCGTCAACTGGATTGAGAAAAAGGGACTCAAGACCGACGTCTCGCGCGGCGAGAACGAGACCATCATCGGCCTGGTGGGCGACACAACCAAGATCGACCCGTTCCTGCTCGAGTCCATGGACGTCGTCGAGCGCGTGCAGCGCGTCTCCGAGCCGTTCAAGCGCGCCAACCGCAAGTTCCACCCCGAGGACTCCGTCATCGACTGCGGCCACGGCGTCAAGATCGGCGGCGACCAGTTCCAGGTCATCGCCGGCCCCTGCTCCGTCGAGGGCGAGAACCTCATCCGCATCGCCCGCCGCGTGAAGGCCGCCGGCGCCACGATGCTGCGAGGCGGCGCCTACAAGCCCCGCACCTCCCCGTACGCCTACCAGGGCATGGGCCCCGCCGGCCTGGACCTGCTGTGCGAGGCCTCGGCCGAGCTCGACATGCCGATCGTCACCGAGATCATGGACCCGCGCGACGTGCAGGTCTTCCTGGACAAAAAGATCGACGTCATGCAGATTGGCGCTCGCAACGCCCAGAACTTCCCTCTGCTCAAAGAGGTCGGCAAGACCAAGACTCCGGTCCTGCTCAAGCGTGGCATGTCCGGCACCGTCGA
Source organism: uncultured Collinsella sp. (assembly GCA_937930475.1). Taxonomy (GTDB): domain Bacteria; phylum Actinomycetota; class Coriobacteriia; order Coriobacteriales; family Coriobacteriaceae; genus Collinsella. Next base: position 12,416 of record CALGKS010000267.1, read on the forward strand.
CGAGCTGCTTATGGCAGCCGAGTACATCATGAGCGAGGGCAACGACAACGTCATCCTGTGCGAGCGCGGCATCCGCACCTTCGAGACCCGCACCCGCAACACCTTCGACCTCAACGCCGTGCCGGTGCTGCACCACCTGTCACACCTGCCCGTCGTCGCCGACCCCAGCCACGCCACCGGTTACACCCGCTATGTTGAGCCCATGGCGCTCGCCGCGACTGCCTGCGGCGCCAACGGTCTGGAGATCGAGGTCCACGACGACCCGAGCCACGCTTGGTCCGACGGCGCTCAGGCCCTCACCCCCGACCAGTTCGATGACACCATGCGCCGCATCCGCGCTATCCGCGAGGTCGTCTGCCAAGAGACCGTTCAGGAGTAGCAAATGGGTACGGTGAGAAACGCACGCGTTAACCAGGGTGGCCCCAAGTGCGCCGGCATCGTGGGCCTGGGCCTCATCGGCGGCAGCTTTGCCCGCGGCTATGCGCAGGCGGGCGTCCGCGTGCTGGCCTGGGACCCCGACGATGACGTCATGACAGCCGCCAGCATGGGCACCGTCGCCGGCGAGCTCAACGACGAGACGCTCAGCGAGTGCGACATCATCGTCCTGGCCTGCTACCCCGAGGCCTGCATCGAGTGGCTCGAGGCGCACGCCCAGGCACTCGCCGACGCCACCGACACCGAGGCCATCATGGGCCCCGTGGTGATCGACACCGTTGGCGTCAAGGGCATCGTGTGCGAGCGCGCCTTTGAGCTTGCCCGCGAGCACGGTTTTTACTTTGTGGGCGCGCACCCCATGGCGGGCACCCAGTTCTCGGGCTACGCGCATTCCCGCGCCGACCTGTTCCAGGGCGCACCGCTCGTGCTCGTTCCGCCCGCGGTGGACGACGCGCTCAAGCTGGAGCTTTTGGGCCAGGTGCGCGAGATGGTACGTCCCTTAGGCTTTGGCAAGTTCAGCGTGACCAGCGCCGCCGAGCACGACCGCGTCATCGCCTTCACGAGCCAGCTTGCGCACGTGGCATCCAACGCCTACGTTAAGAGCCCGACCGCCCAGGTCCACCACGGCTTTTCGGCCGGCAGCTACCGCGACCTCACCCGCGTGGCGCACCTCAATCCGCAGATGTGGTCCGAGCTCATGATCGACGACGCCGATGCGCTCGCCTTCGAGATCGACCATCTGATCGAATCGCTTGGCGCCTACAGCCGCGCCCTTAAGGACCGCGACCAGCGCTATCTGGAGAATCTCCTTGCCGAGGGCGACCGAATTAAGCGCGCACTCGACGACGAGGCCTCCCACTAGACCACCCATCACGCCAGGTCGAAAGGACCGAAGCTTATGGCGATTACCATCGATATCGACACCGCACGCCCCTACCAGGTGCATGTTGGCACGTTTTTGCTGGAGCAGGCGGGACCGCTCGTGCGCGCCACTGCCGGCGGCTCGCGCGCCGTCATCGTGACGGACACCAACGTGGGTCCGCTCTACCAGATGCCCGTTAAGCAGAGCCTCGAATCCGCAGGCTACAAGGTGAGCATCTGCACCTTCGAGGCCGGCGAGGCCCATAAGCGTGCCGAGACCTACGTTGCCATCTTGGAGTTTGTGGCCGAGCACGAGCTTTCGCGCTCCGACGTGATCGTGGCACTCGGCGGCGGCGTCGTGGGCGACGTGGCGGGCTTTGTGGCCGCCACCTACATGCGCGGCTGCAAGTTTGTGCAGATTCCCACAAGCCTGCTCGCGATGGTAGATTCGTCGGTCGGCGGCAAGACGGCCATCGACCTGGCAGCCGGCAAGAACCTGGCCGGCGCCTTTTGGCAGCCGAGCGTGGTCATCGCCGACGTGGGATGCCTTGCCACCCTCACGCCCGAGCAGTTCGCCGACGGCTGCGGCGAGGTCGTCAAGCACGCCGTGATCGCCGACCCCGAGCTCTTCGCCGAGCTGGAGAAGACTCCGCTCACGCTTGAGCTGCTCAACCGCGACGTGGCCCGTGTGGCGCTCATCATCGCCCGCAATATCGACATTAAGCGCGCCGTGGTCGTTGCCGACGAGCGCGAAACCAATCAGCGCAAGCTCCTCAACTTTGGTCACAGCGCCGGGCACGCCGTCGAAGCCTGCGAACACTTTGAGGTCGGCCACGGCAACTGCGTGTCGATCGGCATGGGCATCATCACGCGTGCCGCAGCCCTGCATGGCATCTGCGACGCCGAGCTGCCCGATCGTATTG
>CALGKS010000268.1 GCA_937930475.1 uncultured Collinsella sp.
GTCAGCGGGCATCGATTCGCAGTAGATAAATTCCTTCCACTGGTCGGCCATGACGCCGCCGGCGGCTCCCAATCCAGCTTTCAAGAGTCCCATGGTGTTCTTCCTTTCTCGTCAAAGGCCGGGTGGTATTGGTTGGATTGCTTAGTCGTCCTTGTCGTCTTTCATGACAACGGTGGTCTCGGTGTGGCTGAAGGTGTCGTGCTTCTCGGTCAGGTCGAGCTCGCCGCAGTACTCGTCGGCGTGGGTGGCCTCGTTGGCCGTCTTGAGCTGGCCTACCAGTAGCACGTCTCCGATAATCACGATGATCAGCGGCGCGATGATGTTGATGAGGATGCCCTCGATATCAAAGGCGAGGTAATCCGGATCGAAGGCGTTCTCGCCCATAAAGAGAATCTGGGAGAGGACAAATCCGATCACAAAGAACAGCACCGAGGCAATAGCGAGCTTGGGCTTGGAGCAGGGGAGCTCGCCGACCAAGCGGCCGGTCTGGCCGTTCATGGCAAACAGGTAGCTCTTGCCGTTCCACGAGGCGGAGAGCATCCAGACGGGGAACAGGGCGTAGTCGCTGTCTTCCCAGGTGTAGTCGAGCTGCTTGCTTTCGACCGTGGCATCGTCGTATTCGTCGACGACAGTCTCGCGCAGGGCCGAGATCGTGCTTTCTTCCATACGGCGCTCGGCGCGTGCCTTGCAGGTCTCGCAATCCTCGTCGTAACGGTTGGCGATGTAGCCGGGCATATATGCGACCGAGAACGGACGCAGTGCGTCGTAGTCAAACGGCTCGATGGCGTCCATGTGGCCGTCGGGCATCTTGGACGATCCATCGACGGGCACGCGCTTAAACGAGATATTGCCCTTGCGATAGGCATCGTAGTGGTCGGTGGTCGTGACGGTGCGATCGGATTCCTCGGTCACGGTCTCGTTGGTCGCGTCAAAGTACACTTCGCCGTCAACGCGGGCGCCGTAGAGCCAAAACGGCACGTAGACACCTTGGACCTCGTCGATGTGGTTGCCGGTGACAAAGCTCTTGGGCAGCAAGATCTTGCCCTTATAATGTTCCTTGAGTGCGGCCGTGACATCGTCGCGCCCGAGCTTAAACGGAATCACCAGGTCGGGCGAGAAGTCGCCCGAGAGCTGGCCGGGCGCCACGGCGGAGTTGCCGCAGTACGGGCAGGTGGTGACGGCGACGGTGCCGTCGGACACGAGCTCGGCGCCGCACGACGAGCAGATATAGCCGGCGTTTTGGGCGAGCTCCTGCACCGCGTCGTCGGCGACGGGCTTGGGCGTTGCGGCTGCCGCATCGGCTTTGGCATCTGCCTTGTCCTGGCGCTCGCGATAGAGGGCCTCGACTTCTTCGACTTCAAAACGCGAATCGCAGTAGTCACAGACGAGCTTTTGCTCGGCACTGGCAAAGTGAAGGGGGCCGCCACACGCGGGGCACTGATAGTTGACGCTCTCGAAGGCCATGATCGGTCCTTTCCGTGCCGGAGGCTATGCGCCGATGGCGCCGCCGCAGTATTCGCAGCGCCCACTGGCATCGGGAATGGTGGTGGCTCCGCAGAAGGGGCAGGTCACCGCGGTCTTGGGGGCCTTGGCGGCCACGACGCTGTCGCGCGTCTCCTGGCGCAGCTGCACCAGCGCGTCGCGGACCTCGGTTGCCTGGCGCTTGGCCTCGCGGTATTCGATGGAACCGCGCTGATCGATGGTGGAGTCGTTCACGCGCAGGTTGATCTCGGTAAAGTACGGCGTGTTGACGTGAATGGTCAGATTAAAGTCGTAATCCAGGTCGTAGCGCGGCGGGTTGTAGCTCTCGCGCTCGCCGTCCTCGGTCTCGCGATAGATTTCGGTGCGATGCTCGTCGATATCCATATCGCAGCCGAGTACCTGCGAGAACTCGATGATGTCGGGATTGGCGTCGCGCCAGCGGCTCTGCGAGGTAATGATCAGCAGGCCCGCGTCCTCGTCGAGCATGATGTTGGTGCGCCCGGCAGAAAGCGTGCGCGTGGGGTTGAACGACGCCAGGCGCTCGGCATTGGCCTCGCGGTAGGCGAGCTGCTCGCGGATATCGTCCGCGGTGCTGGAGCGATAGCCGTGAAAGTAGGGGGAGAGCTTGCCGGCGCACTCTTTGCACAGGTAGCCTTCATTGATTTTTGTCTTACCTAGAAGTCCCAGCTCGGTACCGCAAATCGCGCACTCTTTCTTCTCGAACATCTTGTCAAAGAAGCCCATGGCTGCCTCCCATCAACTGGTAGCGTGTGTCACTTTTGATGATGGGGGAGTGCGCGATCTTTCACGATACCCAGACGGCTCAACGAGTCTCCACAACTGGGACACATGGCCCATTTTTGACTAGTCGCTGGGGACGTTCTTAAACGGCTAGTCACTGGGGCCACTCTTCCGCCACTCATTGGGGACGCACTTAAATGAGTGGCAGTTGGGGACACTCCTTGCCGAACGTGGGCACCGCATGTTATTGGATGTTTGATCAACGCTTTCTTAAAAATGTTCAATAGAGGTAAATTCTGATTGAGATTATGCTGGAATATATCAAATTACAATTTGAATTTTGCAGTTATCCCAGTTAAAATGGGCAAAAGGAGGCAAGCATGCTCAAGCGTAAAATTATCGAGAAAATTGAAAACTGGAAACAGACTAAAACCGGGCAGGGACTGCTTATTACCGGTGCTCGACAGGTTGGCAAAACAAGCGCTGTCGAGCAGTTTGCCCGTGACAACTACAGAAGCTTCCTGAAAATTGACTTCGTGGAGAGACCTGACGCGGTCGAGCTCATAGGGGAGGCAAAGAGCCTCGATGACCTCATTGTGAGAATCACCGCACTGTCTTCATCGCCTATTGCTTCGGATGCGAAGACGCTTCTGTTTTTTGATGAGGTGCAGCGTTGCGGAGACGCCATCACCTGGATGCGTTACCTTGCACAAGACAATCGCTTCGATGTTATCTACTCCGGTCCCATGCTCGGGGTCGAGGCGTATCATTATCGGTCGTTGCCAGTGGGTACTATCGATATCCTTGAGATGTTTCCCATGGATTTCGAAGAATTCTCCTGGGCCCTGGGAGTCGATAAATCATTGTGGGATATCGTTCGAACCTGTTACCGCAAACGGGAACAGGTGCCCCCATTTATTCACAAACGGCTGGTCGAGACGTATTACCGGTATGTTCTTGTGGGCGGCATGCCTGAGGCTGTTCAGCTGTTCGTCTCGACTCATGATACGCAGGCGATGCGCGCTCGCCAGCAGGGCATCCTCGAGGCATATCGTGCGGATATCGTACGGTACGCCGAAACCCCTGCGCATGCTCAGCGGATCAGGACGATCTACGATGCCATGCCCGCGCAGCTTAATAAAGAGAACAAGCGCTTTCTCGTTACCGGGATAGACAAGCGGAAGCGTTTTTTGGATCTGCAACCCGATTTTGACTGGCTTGTTAATGCGGGCGTTGCGATTCCGGTTAAGAGGGCGAGCGAGCCGATGTTTCCCTTGGGTCTTTCGCGGGAAGACAGCTTTTTCAAGTTTTATCTGAGCGATGTTGGTCTACTGTTTTCTACTTTTTCTCCCGCCGATGTTGAGGCCATTGTTGCGCAGCGGGATTCGGTCAACTTCGGGCAGGCTTTTGAGAATGCAGTAGCCCAGGAGCTGCGCGCATGCGGCTATTCTTCGTTGTTCTACTTTAACGCGGCGAAGGTTGGAGAAGTCGATTTTTTAATCGAGGATAAGCGGAGTCCCATCGTGTTGCCTGTCGAGGTCAAATCGGGTAGATACAGCACGAAGCACGCTGCCCTTGACCGCCTGATGAGCGTTGAAAACTATGGATTGACTCAGGCGGTCGTGCTTCACCGGGATAACGTGGTGGATGAAAAGACGATATTGTATCTGCCCTTATATATGGCGGCCCTGTTAAAAGAAATGCCACAGATGAAGGGTTGAGAGTTTAAGACACGCGATGCGGCTGTGGAAAATTCGGCATTGTGAGATGGAATACTGACCTCGCGAGAATCCATTCTCCTCCAAGGGTAGGCTTGCTAAGACAGCCAAGGCCACCGCAAAACCGCCAGGTACTTTTGCGGTGGCCTTTCTGGTTGGCGCCGCTTGCCGGCCACCGCAAATGTGCTTGGTGCGATCGTGGTGGTTACGCCACGGTCACGGCAACCTGGGCGTAGCGGCTGCAGGGGCGCTCGGCGCGTGTCTGAACGGTAAGGGTGAGCACAAAGCGGTCGCCGGGCTGCGCGTCGGCGGGCACGATAAAAGCGGTGCTCACCGTGCATTCTTGCCATAGCGAAAGATCCTGCGTGCCTGCATAGCTCGACGGGTCCTCGGCGACATCCCAATGTGCATCAAAGCCTCTGCCGTCGGGGTCGACGATGGCCGCTGCAAGGACGACACGCTCACCGGCTGCGGCGCTGCGGTCGGCCGTGACCTCGGCAACATGTGCCGGATGCGAACACGCTGCCGGATCATGGGCGCACCATTGCGCGCGGGCGGCAAAGTCTTCCTGATAGGCGCGCAGGTAGGGATTGGGGTTGCCGTCTATGGGTGTGCCGATGGCGGCAAAACCGGCGGGTGCGTCCGAGTCGGGGTGACCGTCGAGGAACATGCGGCCGAGCAGCGTGTCGAAGCTGCGGTCATCGATACCGCGCAGGCCAAACGGCAGTAGTGGAATGTAGGTCATGCTGTCGCCTTCGGCCATAAAGTCGCCGCGCTCAAACTGCATCGCGGGCATGCCTTCTAGACCCCAATCCAGACGGGCATGCTTGCCAAACTGAAAGCGCTCGGGCTCGTTTTCGTAGACCTTGCCATCGCCATAGAGCATATAGCGCGCCATGAGGGAGCCGTTGCCCTGCGTGAGATTCTGCTCGGGCCAAGGAGCCTGAAACAGCGGCAGCGAATCGGGCTGCGCCATCTTGGCGTCGACATAGCCGCCATACATATAGGGCACACGCCAAAAGACGAGCTCGGGAAAGAGCTCGCGTCCATGGTCGAGCCATGAGTTGTCCTGCCCTATGCCATCGGCAACGCCCATCACGCGCACCTTCCGATAGACCCGCTGCTGCACGGCGGGCCATTCGGGCGTGGCGCGATAACGCTCGGCAATGCTCATGAGGGCGCGAACAATGGTGTTCATGCCACCCCAGCTGAGCAGCCATAATGTACGCGGATCATCATCCAAAATCGCCTGCGCAATTACGCGAGACCCCTCAGTTTCCTCAGTCACATCACCCTCAAAGGCAACATTTCCCACAAAGGTGCGCTCGATCATCTGGGCAGGCGTGGGATACGGCGGCTCACCGGCAGCGTCCGCATTCGCCTGCAGCTGCGGCCAAGCCTGGACATATTCATTACTCCAGAGACTCTCAATCCAATGCTCGGGAAACGGTCGATACTCACGAAGCTCCCCGGCCAGCGGATCGGGCTCATGAGGCACAACAGCCCACTCGTAAGAGCGACGCCCCTTAGTCCGCCAATGCGAATTCACCTCGCCGAGCGTATGGACGCCATCGCCAAGAAAGTGATACTGCGAAGCCGTATACACCACAGCCTGAACATCAAGCACATTAAGATACAGAGCCAAATGAACGAGTGAGTTCATATCGTCGACTTCCATATCAGTAGTAACAATCACCCGAGTTAACTCTTGGGACATAGGAACAGCTCCAATCAAAATCAATTCAGCCAGTTACGCGCAAGGCAAGACGGGACCCACGCCCCCATCGCCGCCGACCCGGCGTGCTGCCGGAAGCGCTCGTCCAGCGTTTCGAACAACGTTAACTTAGGGGCCCTGACCTTTAGTTTTGTAAACATTCCGCAGCGCGGGTCCCACTTATCCGATGCTCCGAAGGAGCAGGATAAGCGGGACCCATGCGCGAGGACGTTTACAAAACTAAAGGTCAGGGCCCCCGATGGGATGGCTACCTCGAAACTCTGGCCGACCACTCCCAGCAGCCCACCGGCTCGCCGTCGATGAGTACGTTGCCCCCGTCGAAGTCTTGATAACACAGGTCGTTGAATTGGTGGATCCACACGCCGTGGTTGAACGTCTTCTTAGGCGAGCCATCGGCCTCGCGATAGCGCCCGGTCAGGTCCTCGACATGACTAAAGTAGGTGAGGTGCACGTTGGCTCCGGCGTCACGCAGACGCGCCGTGAGCGGCAGCACGGTTTGTTGCGGAGACACGAGCTCGTCACCCTTGGAGTGCGTAAACCACAGTGGCGTCTTGGCGAGCGCGGCTACGTCCTCGTCGGTGGCGTTGTACCAGGGGGCACAGCAGGGAAGGCCGGCGGCGAAGAAATCGGGGTAGTCGGCGCACAGACGCAAGGTCATAAAGCCGCCGTTGGAAAGACCGGCGACCACGATGCGGTCGGTGTCGATGCGGTCGGCGTGCTCGGCGACGAACTCGTCGATGAGCGCCTTGAGCACGGGGGAGTAGATGCTCTGGTTGGAGCGGCCGAGTTGCTCGATGCCGTTGTCCATCCAAAACGTGGGAGACTGCGGCACGAGCACCCAGGCAAAGCCGCCAAAGTAGCGCTGGATCTGACGCTGCGAGAGGGCTGTCACACGGTTGCCGATATAGGCGCGCGTGGCGCCTTCGCCCTGCGTGGAACCCTTGCCTTCGCCGGCGCCGTGCAGGTACACCACGAGCGGGGCCTTTTGGGGCACGACCGTGTCCTCAGGCGCAAAGGGATTGAAGCAGGCCGAGTCCTCTGCCTTAAAGCTGGGCTCAAAGAAGCCGTACTCGAGCGCGATGCCATCAATGGCGGTCTTTTGTACGGCATTGCTCCAGCCCTTGAGCGCGGGGCAGATGTCGCCGCGACAGGTATCGAAGACCAGGCCGCAGGTGGGGTCGTCGCCGTCGTTGCCGGGAAGAGCCGCGAGCTGCGTGATGCGCAGCTGGTCATCGAGCATGCGCGAGCCCAGGACGCTGCCTTCGATCTTTTTGGTCAGGCGCTGCTCGGCAACCTCGAGTGCCACGTGGGTGCCCACGGCGAGCTTGCGGCCGTTCTCGTCACACGGATACGCGGCGAGAACGTCGATGTAACCCACGGAGGGCGCGGCATGGTCGGCTCCGTGCTCCTTGCGCATCAGGACCTCGCCCGTGCGCTCGTGACGCTCTACATATATATGGAAAGTGTTCGCATCGATATCGTTGGCGCGCACGGTGCAGGGCAGGTCGAGAACGACCTTGCTGATCCAGGGGCCAAAGTCGCCCAAGGTGGTGACGGTTGCGTAGGTACACGATTTGAGTTCCATGAGCTGCCTCCTTTGTGCCGCAAATACTAAACAATCGCGGCAATACAATCTAAACATGTTTAGTGTAAAGCAGAATTAGAGAATAAGCAGATGAACTCGGTAAACGGTCAAATCAAACACTCAATGAACTACTAAACACTCGTTTACTACTATCTAGCAGGGCTTTTGTTGATGAGTCAACAAGGAATTTGGGTGACAGATTATATAAAATCCCACGTAGACGGCCATTTATAAATAAACGGCACTATATGTAATGCCTTGACATTCAATTACGTTCACCCCCGATTTCCTACCGTTCACCGGACTGCAAACGGCAAAACTGCCACAAATTCAACGCTACGTGTAAACTAAGCGCTGTAAACGTTCAGTAAACAGATTGTTTACGACAGCGTATCCAAGGGCTCGGCAGCCGTAAGGGGTTATAGTCACCGGGCCAAAGGCGTGCCTGCGCCCAAGCGATTAGGCACACGATGATATGGGGAGGGGTCCCATGGCAGTAGATAACAAGCAGATTGCCACCGATGTCCTCGAGCTCGTGGGCGGTGCGGAAAATGTCACCGTCGCCACCAACTGCATGACGCGCCTGCGTCTGACGCTCAAGGACAACAACAAGGCCGACGTGGAGAAGATCAAGAAGGTCAAGGGTGTTCTGGGCTGCCAGTTCGCCGGCAGCCAGCTCCAGGTCATCATCGGCCAGAACGTGCCCAAGGTGCTCGCCGAGTTCGTCGCCATGTCCGGCGTCAAGCAGGGTGCCGCGGTCGACGAGAACCTCGACGCTCCCAAGGAGAAGTTCGAGCTCAAGAACCTGCCCAACATCATCCTCGACTATCTGTCGGGCTCCATGACCCAGCTGATTCCGCTGCTCATGGCCGGCGGTCTGTTCCGCACCATCGCTGCGGTTCTTGGTCCCACCATGCTCGGCGTCCTTTCCGACACCGACCCGACCTACACGTTCCTCTACACCACCCTGTACGAGGCAACGTTCACCTTTATCCCCATCTACCTGGGCTATGCCGCCGCTAAGAAGCTCGGCGCCTCCCCGGTTCTGGGCATGCTCCTCGGTGGCGCCCTCATGGCCCCGTCCGTCGTGAGCGTCGCAACCCAGGAGGGCGGCGGAATCATCTCCGTCTACGGCATCCAAATCGCCGCTGCAAACTATCAGCAGTCCGTCCTGCCGATCATCCTTTCGGTGCCGGTCCTCTACTTCGTCGAGAAGTTCTTTAAGAAGGTCATGCCCGACGTGCTCTCCACGGTCTTCACGCCGTTCTGCACCATGATCGTCACGATCCCCATCGCCTTCATCGTCCTTGCCCCGGTCGGTAACGAGATCGGTAACGTCATCGCCAACGCCCTCTTTGGCCTGGCTGACATGGGTGGCTTCGGTGTCCTGATCGTTATGGCCGTCCTCGGCGCCTTCTGGCAGCTCTTCGTGGTCTGCGGCATGCACATGCCCGTCATCCTGCTCGCTCAGGTTCAGATCATCGCCGCCGGTTACGATCCCTTCGTCTTCGTTTCCACCAACTGCGCTATGGCCGCTGTCTGGGGCTGCGCCTTCGGTGCCTTCCTTAAGATGAAGAACCCCGACGAGAAGGGTCTCGCTCTGGGCTACGTCATCTCCGCTATCGCCGGCGGCGTTACCGAGCCTGCGCTCTTCGGTATCCTCATGCGCTTCCGTCGCACCATGCTCGGCATGTTCATCGGTGGTGCTATCGGCGCCGTGTTCTCCGGCCTCATGGGTGTTACCTACTACCTCGCCGGTGGCGCCTCCAACTTCCTGGTCTTCACCAACTACCTGCAGGGTGGCCAGATGAACACCGTCTGGGCTATCGTCGGTATGGCAATCTCCTTTGTCATCGCCGCTGCCGTCGTCTTCGTCTCCGGCTTCTCCAAGGAGGAGCTCGCCGAGATGGAGGCCTAAGGCCAAGCCATTCGGTCGCATACGACCTTACCTACACGACAGGGCCCCGTCAGGCGCAAGCCCGGCGGGGCCCTTTTGCAAGGTAGACTGGAGTGGGCGAGTGGTGCTCGCCTGCCGGGGCTTGCTAAACGACGGGGGCTTTTGCGCCAGGTGTGGGCGCGAAAGAATCTGCCGGTTCGCAATTCCTTTATCGAGCGAAAGGACATGCAGATGAGTTTGGGAAAACTGACCGTCAACTGTCGTAGAGATGGCTTTTTGTGCGAGGGCAAGCCGTTCTTTTGGTTTGCCGATACGTGCTGGAGCGCGTTTACCAGCATTGCCGAGGCCGACTGGGATTACTATCTGACCCGCCGCGCCGAGCAGGGCATGAACGTTCTGCAGATCAATACGCTGCCGCAGTGGGACCGCTGCTGCCCCGATCTGGGCATTTGGCCCTATGCCAGCGAGGATGGCGTGCACTTTGATTGGTCCCAGCCCAACCAGGCCTATTGGGACCGCGCCGCTGCCATGTGCCGCGCTGCTGTCGAGCACGGCATTCGTCCGGCGCTTGTGCTCATGTGGTGCAACTACGTGCCCGGTACCTGGGGCGCTAAGATTGCCGAGCGTTGCGGTGCCGAGGTTATGCCGCGCGAGGAGGTTCGCGCCCACGTTGCCCGCGTCGTCGAGAACCTGGGCGAGTTCGATCCTGTCTACGTGGTGACGGGCGATACCGACTTTGCCGGCGACGAGGCAATTGCCTATTACGAGGATGCGCTCGACGAGGTTGCAAAGCGCGCGCCCGAGGCTCTGCGTACCATGCACATCAACCGCGGCAACCGCACCATCCCGGAGCAATACCTGGATCGCCTGGACTTTTACATGTTCCAGCCCGGTCACAACTACGAGGGCCAGCCCGAGGCTTGGCACTTGCCGCAGGATTTTATCGCCAACTACCCCAAAAAGCCCATGGTCAACTCCGAGCCCTGCTACGAGCAGATGGGTGCGTCGCGCAATGTGTACTGGCGCTTTACCGCGCAGGACTGCCGCGCGAGCGTGTGGTCGTCGATCCTTGCCGGCGCCAGCGCGGGCGTGACCTACGGAGCGCACGGCGTGTGGAACTGGCAGACCAGCAAGAGCCAGGGTTCGGTCCTGGGCGAGGGCTTTGACATGCCCTTCCGCTGGCAGGAGTGCCTGCAGTTTGCGGGCGTGTGGGACTTTGGCGCGATCGAGCATGTGCTTGCCGGGCTGGGTGCCACGGCGGCCGACGATGCGCTTGCCGTGATCCCGGCGCAGGAGCTGCTCGACGACGCGCGCGAGGCGATTCGCGTGGCACGCGTCGGCGAGCGAGTCATTGCCTACCTGCCGCGCACCACGGCGCTCACGTTTAAGCTCGATAGTGCGCGTGGCTGGTCGGCGACGGCCCTCGACATGGAGGACAAACGCATTGCCAAGCTGCCCGTGCGCGACAACGGCGACGGTACTGTGCGCGTAGCTCAGCATCCCTTTGAGCACGACGCCCTGGTGATCCTGACTCCCGAGCGCTAACGCCCGAGCTCCAACACTTCCGATCCCTCCATTCCCTTCTCCATCGCACGCAACCCAGTCCCCTCAATAAGTTGCGGTGAAATAGTTCCTAAAAAGTGCCCCCAGCCGGACAAACGGGAACTATTCCACCGCAACTGAGCGTGCGATTGGAGAAGGGCTCCTTTGGTTGCGGTGAAATACGGTCTAAATCCAGCCTTTTTGGCTGTAAACAGTCCGTATTCCACCGCAACTGCTGTTGAGGGCGGTTGAGGTCTGATGTGTAATACTTCCGGCATCGCGTGTGTAGTAAGACCCGTTCTCTACTAAAATGGTTCTCCGGACATCTAAGCGGGTGGGGGTTACCATGAGGGACCTGGGAGACACAGCCGCATATTTGCGCCGGGGCATACGGGAGATTCTGTGCCTGGCGCTTTTCTTTTTTACGTTTTTGGCCGGCGAGTACTTCTTTGACGTACGCGTGGCCGAGTTTGTGCCAGCGAACGAGGTTGTTATCTACGAGAGCATCGTCGTCGGCGCGAGCGTGATTGGCTATTTTGTGCGTCCTCTCCTGTACTATCGTCGTCCCCAGACAATCGATGCAACGAGCGATATGACGGGCGTGCTGCTGGTGTCGGCATTGCTGCTGCTGATTATGGCGGCGCAGTTTCAGGTCGTGATTGTGGGCGGTCTGGTGGCGTGCTGCGCCTTGGGCTACTGCGGATCGACCGCCCATGCCAATCTGGCGCGGCGTTTTGCGCAGACGCCTTGTCTGGCACGTGCCGTGGCGGTTTCTTATGCTGCGGGCATTTTGGTGCAGGTGCTCAACCATATGGTGATGCCTGCGGGCATTCCTCAACAGTTTGTTCTGGTCGCCTGTGCGATTGCGCTGGTTGGGCTGCTTCACGGTACCCGCCGAGCTAAATTGCGTGATGAGTCTGCGCCCGAGTTCGAAGCCGAGATTGCCGAGCTATCGGTCGATGCGTCGGAGCATGGCGCCAAGTGGCGCGATAATCCTGAGGCAAAGGCGGCCTTCCAAGGTGCCGTAGTGCGCTTGACGGTGGCGACCGCCTGTCTTACCGGCGTATTCGCGGCTCTCAACGCCGGTCTTACGACCTCGCATGCCGCCGGCGCCATCGATCTGGGTGACTGGCCGCGCTTGCTGCTGGTCGTGAGTGCACTTGCCGCTGGCGCCCTGTATGACCTGCGCGGACGCTCGTATATGAATATCATCATGACGTGCGCCGCCATGTTGTCCACGCTCTCGTTCTTCGTGCTTATCACCGATGGCAACGGGGGCAATGCGCTCGCCGCCACGATTATCTTTTACCTGGGTACGGGCTTTTTCGTGGTGTTCTTCACCGCGAAGTTCGCCGCGATTTCGATGTATGCGCGCTGGTCGTATTTGTGGCCGTGCATGGGCCGCGTCATCAACAACATTTGCTCAATGCTTGTGACGGCGCCGGCGGTGGCGATCATCTCGAGCCAAAACGTGCTAATGGCGGTGGGTGTCGTACTCGTGCTGTTTGTCGGCATTGCGATTTCGCTGCTGGGACAGTTTGGACAAGGCGTTGAGGACGAAGCGGATCACAGAGGCCTGGCGTTTGCCACCGACGATCTTGGCGTGAGCCGTGCACCCGATCAGACCGACGCGGTGCCCCTGGAGACGCCGGAGCTTTCGTTTGACGATCGACTCGACGGCTTTGTAGCCGCCTTTGGACTTACGAAGCGCGAGCGCGATGTGCTGGAGGCGTTGGTCGTTTCGGACGACAGCGTGCAGGACGTGGCGGCGGCGCTCTTCCTTTCGCGTTCTACGCTCTACCGCCACATCGCCTCGATCAACAAAAAGACCGGTGCCGCCTCGCGCGTAGCCCTCATCAACTTTTTCTGGTCCTGGACGCCCCAAGACTAGCCAACCACCACAAAGGGGACAGGCACCTTTGTGGTGGTTTTTTACCTGCGAAAATGTAAATATGAGACATTTGTCACCTGCCGTTTTGGCGCTCAAAGGCATATGAATGTGATGTTGAGCGAAGCAGAACGGAAGGGGTGCACCTATGGCGTCTCGGGGTTGCGCGTCTAATAAAATCGCGGGCGCGCTTATCGCCGTGGTTGTTGTTGCCGCGGCGGTGACACTCATGCGAGCTTACGGCGCCGGCGCCCATGGCGCTCAGGGAAAGACTGCCGCACAAGCATCGCTCAATGATTGTGCCGCCGCTCCGGTGGCGGTCAAGCTTATCGAGGACGGAGAGGCACGGACGGTCTACGAGACCGACGATGCCGAGCTGGTCGCATCGACCTTTGCCGCGCTCGACGGCTGCATCGTGGGAGATGAGGTGGATGAGCGGATGAGCGACGCCGGTTGCACGCTCGTTTTTGTCTACGCGGACGGCTCGGAGCGATCGGTGGAGCTCGAGGGCAAGAATATCGTGCTCGACAAGACGGCATATCGCCTCGACGGTGCCGACGAACTGTGGCGACAGCTTGCCGCCATCAAGAAAAGCCAATGAAATGAGGGATGTACGGGATGAGTGACTTGAGATTCTGCCCGGCATGCGGGGCGCAACTGCCTCGGGTTGCCGGTGTGCCGGTGCGGTTTTGCCCGGGTTGCGGCGTCCGGCTCGAGGGCGTTGCATGCGGCCCGGATGCCACGGGGTCTGTGAATGATGCGGCTGACGATGATGGCGCGGGTGAAGGTTGCGAGCCGAGCGTGGCCGTGCCGGCAGATGCGCCAACGCGGAGTGTCGAGGCCGCGTCACCGTCTGGCAGCACAGTCTCGGCGGACGCTCCTCGCGCTGGCGAACTTGAGCTCCATACCGCATGCGATGTTTCTGGCGGTCAGGCACTCGCGCAGGTGGCATTGCCGCGGGATTGGCGTATCGAAGAGGCACATCTTGAGCGTAGCGGTAGCTTCGACTGCCCGATTTCGGTTGGCGTGACGGCGGCGGGCCCCGCGGGCGAGCGCATTGTGTACCGCTCCGAGCTCTGTTACGTGAACGCGGGCGCCGTTGCCAAGCGTATTCCCACGCAAACCGAGCGCAAGGCGTTTATGCACGTGGAGGCAGCTTGCGACGAGCTGGCCCAGGCCTGTGCGGCACAGCTGGGCGCGCGGGCGGAGGTTGTGGCCGAGCAGCCGTACCCATCAAGCGCGGCGGTCGATATCGAGCACGAGCGTGCCCGCGTCAAGCGCGAGGCGGCAAACGACTTTGCGATTCAGGGCTTTTCGATGGAACCGAGCGATGTGATCTATGAGTGTGGCATGCGTAGATATCGGCTTGCGGGCGCTCCAGTGCCCACCGAGCTTGCGGTGGCTGCCAAAGTCGAGGGCTATGTGGCCTCGATTGGCGGAATCGCGGGCTCTATGGGTAAAGGCATTGCCGCCGGAGCCGAGGCGCTGCTGGGCGCGGGCCTTTCGAGCGGGCTCATCGGCGGCGTTCTGGGCAAGCGCCTGCGCGAGCGCCAGGCGGCTGCGGCGGCGGGGCAGGGTGTCGCGCAGGAGCAGGCCTCGGATCGGGGCGATTGCCCAGACGAGGCGCCGTTCAAGCTGGGCGCCGCCGACCTGTTGCAGTGGCGTATCAGGGACAGCTTCTGCTTGGTTGCGCCAGAGGGCCGTCTGGACGAGGCGGCCTCTACGGCGCTCGCCTCAATGGCATCGACCCTGCGGCTCAACCCGGAGCTTGCGCGCGAGGCATGCGCTCAAAAGCAGCAGATGGTGCTTGAGCAGCGCCAGCGCACGCAGATGAACATTGCTCAGCAGCAACAGCAGTTTGCAGCCTGGCAGCAGATGCATGCTTCGCAGCAGGCGGCGTTCGACAGTTACCAACAGGCATGGTTCGACCGCAGCGATCGTCAGCACGCCGCGAACATGGCCGCCAGCGCAGCCAATTTCTCCAGCGCGGGTGTGGGAACGGGCGCGGCCTCGTATTCCGATGCCATTCGCGGAGTCAACCATTACACCAGGCCCGATGGCACCGATGTCGAGGTTTCGGTGATGGCAGACCAGGCTTGGGTGAACGGCTCGGGCGATGTGATCGGCACACGCGATGGCTTTGAGCCCGGTTTTGGCTGGACGGAACTGCCTCGTCAATAGCGTGAGCGGGCTATGTCTGAACCGATGCCGGGCGTGTTTCTCGGCATTGTGATAAAGAACGGGAAAGGAACAACGATGAGGGAGACGGTTATTTCGCGCACGGCGTTTGTCGCGGCGGCGGGAACGGCGCTGCTGACGCTTGCGGGGTGCGGCGGACAGCAGGCGCAGGACACGACGGGCTTTAACGATGATCGCCCGGTAAAGGACAAGATGGACGCGGGCTCGTCATCGGGCGATTCCGGCGATGCGGGCGGCGGCGCGGATACGGACGGCAGCTCGACGGATGCGTTCGATACGTGGTCGGAGGACTGCTGGGATGCGCATCGCAACATCAGCATCGCGGCGTTGCTCGAGCTTAAGGGCTGGCAGTTGCAGGAATTTGCTTCGCAACAGGGCTATACCTGGCAAGATGCGCTCGAGATGTACGAGAACGAGGCAGGCCGCGTACTCAGCGTCTGCAATATCAGCAAGGACGGCGCAACCGAATGGCTCGGCGAGGACGAAATCGGAAAGCTCGACAAGGGCGGCACCGGGAGCACCGTGATGTTTACGTTGCAACTTGCGGGCTATTCGAGCTGCGAGGATGTTATCGCGGGCTTTTCGGTGCCGGTTGAGGATCGGGCACAGATCACCTCGGGCTCGTGGATCGCGTGCGTTTACGGTTCCAACATGGCGCGTCACGTTGCCATGGTGAGCCCGATGGAAAACGGCGACTATCGCCTGGACCTCATTACCGAGGAGGCTATCAAGACCGGTACGTTTACCCAGGGCGGCGGTGCCCCCACGATTGACGAATTTTGGCAGGAGAAGACCGGGCGCGCACTCGGCTAAGCGCGACGCGACCGACATCACAGCGAGGGATGAACATGATGAACGAGATGACGATGGGCCGTGCGGCCTTTGTGGCGGGCGCGGGCGCGGCGGCTTGTGCACTGGCTGGCTGCTCGGGCGGATTGGGCGGCGCGGGCAGCGCCAGGGCGGCGAGCACGGCGGACGCCGCCTGCGTGGACGACAATGCCAACGTGACGGTCTATGCCGCCATCAACCTGGGTGGCGCCGATCTGGTACGCCTGCTCAAGCATCAAAACTATGAGTGGCAAGGCGAGAACGTGGGCTACGGCGCCGTCGATGACGCGGGATTTTTCGCCTTTACCTTTTCCAAGGTTTCGGACGATGTGGACGAACTTGCAAATAGCGCGATACCGCTTTCGGAGTCCGAGTACGAGGAGCTTGAACCGGGCGGCGGAGACGATAGCGTGGCGATCTTGCTTTCGGTGGCCGGTTATACGACGGGCGACCGCGCGCTTGCCGGCGCAATTGGCGATGCAGCGATGGTGCAGGAGAAGTGTACGGTTGACGATTCCGCGTATTGGCTGGTCAGGGCACTCGACGGCAGCCGCTATGTGATTTCGTCCTACGACACCGAAGACGATGGCGACAGCGCTCATGACATCTATATCTACAACGAGGCTTTTATTCGCACCGGCTACCTGAGCGGCGGCGACCAAATCGATATCGATGAGCTCTGGAGCCGCCTGGCCAACGCCTCATAGCGCACCAAAACCACCACAAAGGGGACAGGCACCTTTGTGGTGGTTTTTGCCGGCTGCAGACTCGGCAAAGCGCGCCCGCATCGACGCCCTGCCTGCGCTAAACTGTGAGGCACGTACGCGATTACGAGAGGAGCCCGCATGGAGGCTTACAAGCAAGAGTTCATCAAGTTTATGGTCGAGTCCGACGTCCTTAAGTTCGGCAGCTTTACGCTCAAGAGCGGCCGTCAGTCCCCGTTCTTTATGAACGCCGGCGCTTACGTGACGGGCTATCAGCTCAAGAAGCTGGGCGAGTATTACGCCCAGGCTATCCACGATAACTTTGGCGACGACTTTGATGTGCTGTTTGGACCGGCCTACAAGGGTATTCCGCTGGCCGTCGTGACCGCGATTGCCTACCACGAGCTGTACGGCAAGGAGGTCAAGTACTGCTGCGACCGCAAGGAGGCCAAGGACCACGGTGCCGACAAGGGCAACCTGCTGGGCTATGAGCCTCAGGACGGCGACCGCGTGGTCATGGTCGAGGACGTCACCACCAGCGGCAAGTCCATCGACGAGACCTATCCCAAGGTCAAGGCAGCTGCCGATGTTGAGATCAAGGGTCTGATCGTGTCCCTCAACCGCATGGAGGTCGGCAAGGGCGGCGTGACCACCGCACAGAAGGAGATCGAGGCCAAGTACGGCTTCCCCGTTGCGAGCATCGTCTCCATGGCCGAGGTCGTCGAGACCCTCTACAACCACGAGATCGACGGCAAGGTCGTCATCGACGACGAGCTCAAGACCGCCATCGATGCCTACTACGAGCAGTACGGAGCTCAAGAGTAGTTACGGCGTTTTACCAAACGCCGTAACCGGCCGACGCTGCGCACCGCCCAAGGCGACAATTTGTCATTCAAAAGGCGAGGCATGACCAGAAGGTCAATGCCTCGTCTTTTTCATGCCAACTTGTTCGCCCTGGACGTCGCTCGCTGTCCGTCCTCTACTTGCGGCGTTGTCTTGCTCCGGATGTGCCTCGCTCGCTGTCGTTGCCAAAACATCGGCGTTGCCAGAGTAGTCATTGGGGACGTTCTTGTTTGACTAGTCGTTTAAGAACGTCCAACGACTACTCGGAAATGAGAGTGGATAATCTTCCGCTTTTGGCCCCCATGCGGGCTCAAAGTGGGAGATTATCCACTCTCGTTAGATAAGTGTCCGAAAATCCACGCTCGTTTTACTTCAGGCCCGGCAGGCGGGTGTAGGGGAATGAGCGCTCTAGGAACTCGGAGCAGCGGGCGTAGTCTTTGGCGAAGTAGCTGCTGTAGAGCGAATCGAGCACGTATTGCACGGCGATGTGGCTCGCGAACTGCGTGATGCGGTGCGTCATGCTCTCGTGATCGCTCACCGTAAGGTAGGCGGAGAATCCGGGGTGAATGCGCGCGCAGTATGGCGTGCCGATGACAATGACGGGAACATGCCGGCTGCTGAGGATCGGCAAGATTTCCTTGAGGTTGGGCGCGAGGCCGCTGTAGGAGATGACGATTGCCACATGGTCGGGGTCCGAGGCGAGCGCCGTGCGTACCTGGGCTTCGACGCCGTCGTAGCATGTGGCGCTCTTGCCGGCCGAAAGCAAGCGGTCGCGGAACATCCCCGCTGGATAGAGGTTGTGCGAGCCGGTGTAGATGTCGACCTGCCGTGCCTTCACGATCAGTTTGGCGGCGTGGTCGAGCTGCATGGGGTCGAGCATCTCCTGTGTCTCGGCCAGCGTGGTCTGGTAGAGCCCTTCCATGCGCTCCATGACCTGTGCGGGCGTGGACGAGGCATCGAAGGGAAAGTTGATGTCCACGTCGCGGCGGTTTCCCGCCTCGGTCGCCAGGCGGATGAGCTCGACCTTGAGGTCCTTAAAGCCCTCGAGGCCGAGCTTTTTGCAAAAGCGGTGCACGCTCGCGACCGAAACGTTGGTGCGTGCGGCGAACTCCTTAATGGACAGCCCGCGGATGTCTTCGCCCATGGCAAGGGCCGAGATGCCGAGCTGCTGCTCGGTAGGGGTAAGGCCCTGCGCCTCGGAAATCTTGCGTTTGATATCCATGCGAACTCCCGCACTCACTAAACCGACCAAAAAGGGACAGGGTTATTTTGGCAGGTTTTGCCCGCGAAGGGTAATGGGGCCGAGGATGCCGCTGGGGGCGACGGACTCGGTAAGAGCGAAGATGTCGGGAATCGCATGGTCAAGCGTGTTGATGACATCGATGGTGAGCTCGTGCGCACCGGCGGCAAGTGGGCCGGTGGCGAATCGATAGGGCGGGCAGATTCGTGTGCCGAGCGGGCGTCCGTCGAGCGTGAGCGTTGCAGTTTCGTAGACATCTCCCAGGTCGATCGTGGTGTCGGCAAGGTTGTCCGACAGCTCGAACGACGTGTGGTGGCGGTACGTGCCGCAGGTGCCGGCGAACAGCTCGGCCGTGAGATCGCACAAGCCCTCGAGCTTTTGCGGCTCGCCAAAGGTTCCATCGCCGCCGGCGGGGGAGAGGGCAACGGTCCAGGGGTGGCTGATGTCGAGGTCGAGCGTTGCGCATGTACTCGTGTCCGTGCAGTTCGCGGGCTCGACTTCGCTGCTTACCCCCAGAATAACAACGCAGCTCTCGGCCGGCGCCAGCTCCAGCGCACCGTCGAACGCAACAGGGGCAGTATCGTTCAGCAGGTCGAGGCGTGTGCCGCAAAGGCGCTCGCCTGACGGAAGCGAAGCGGTGCAGGCAATGCGCTCGCGCGGATGCTCGTTGACTAGCATCACATAGGTCTCCCCGGCGCGCTCGTAGCGCAGTGCGCGCAACCAGGGCTGGGGCGTATCGGTCACAACAGTCTGCAGTCCCGCGGCTGCCAGCACGTCCGCCACGCCGGCAAGCGGCGTCGCCGTAACCCCGTCCAGCTCGGCCGCGCCATCCGCGTCATAGAGCGCACCGGGCACCTCGTCGACGGCAAGCACCATAACGCCCGCCGCCATCATGCGTCTCGCCGCCTCCGCCGTAGCAGCTCCAGTAAACGAAGCCCCGGGCAGAACAAACGCCTGGTAGCGGCAGCCATTAATAGCAAGTATCCCATCGGCAATCGAAACCTTGTAGCGGCCCTCGTCTTCAAAAGCCTCGGCCGGCACAAAGTCAAAGTCGATCTGCGCGCGCGTGAGCTCGGCAGCGACACACTCGATGGGTATGGCGTCGCCGGCCCATTCGGCATCGGCATGGTACAGGATGGCGACGGGGTGAGCGGCGCAGCCTCCCGAAAGCAGCGTCGCCGTGCGGTTCATATAGCTCATGAGCTGGCCAAAGTGCGGCCACTGCGGGTTGTTGCCATGCGCGTAAAAGTGCGGTGGGCAGTCCCAATCGGGAAAGGGCGCCATGCTAAACGCGTGCGGCGTAAACCAGTTAATACCGCGGACGAGCATATGGTCGGCAATCCATTTCATCTCGCGCAGGCCCTCGTGCCAGCCAAAGGCGCCAAAGACCTCGGCCATGCAACGCCCCTGCTTTTTGGGGTCGAGGCGCGCGGCCGAAGAGCCCAGCTTGGCAAGCGCGTACGTAAAGAACTCCATGTTCCACGCGCCGTGGAAATAGCTGTAGTGCCCACGGTCGACGCCGGGGACGAGCTGGTTGATGACCACATCCACGCCGGCCATGTCCTGCCCCGCGACCGCGCGGAAGTAATGTCCGGCGCCCTGACCCAGGCGCGTGTGGCAACTCTTGTCCTCGATCACGTGGCCAATGTGCATGACGCCGTGCGCGCGGCACCAATCGCCGATCTGCTCGTCAAAGCACGCACGGTAGAGCTGCGTGGCGATGTCCATGTAGATGTGGCGGGCATGGGCGCCGTCTGCCTCGCGTGTCCAAAGGCCGTGCAACTTGGCAAGCCAATCCTTGCCAAGCGCATCGCGCAGGCGGCGGGCAAGCTCGTCCGACCACGGCAGCGCTAGGTCGCCTCGCCCGATAAAACTGCTGGTAGAAGCATCGTCAAGCGTGGTGCCCTTCTCGTTCATAAAGCCGGGCTCGTCGGTAAAGAAGCCCAGGATGGTCTTGCCGAACTCGTCGCCCAGATGCTCAAGCGTGGGCTCGTAGACGGCATCGATCAGCAAACGGCACGAGGCGGCGTCGACCATGTTGATGTACTCATCGCGAAAGCCGGTCTTTTGGCTGGTGACGTAGAGCTCAATCGTGGTAACGCCGGTGGGGGCGTCAAAACGCAGGCGGGTAGGGGTGGCGTCGTCGGCATGCTCAACAGCAAGCGCAAGATCGAGCGGCATACCGGCGGCGTCAAAAGCCGCTGCGCCCACAAAGCGCTCCGTGGGATCCATGATATTGCCGAGCTTGATGGTCGTGGACGGTTGGGGGCCAGCGACCGTAATTGTGCGATGCTTGAGCACGGTCTTCTTGAGCGCGGGGTCGACGCCCTCGCCTTCGAGCGCGCCATTGGCATAGCCCGTGGGGAAGTGCGCGTCGTCGAGCAGCCAGATCTTCAATCCTAGACGCTTGCACTCGTCGATAATAAACCGCAGGTCGGACCACCAGCCGTCGTGACAGAAATCGGGATGCGTGCGCGACTCGAGGCAGACTTCGCGGATATCCGCGCCGGCAATCTGCTCCAAATACTCGGTGATCGTCTTGCGCGCCTCGCCCTTGAGCCACAAAAACGGAAGCACATGGTTGTCGTAGGTGCCGCCAAGCACCTGCTCAAAATACGCCGCCATACCCACTCCTCCAAAACCAACCTTTCAAATCCATTGAAGTCAGAGTACGCCGAGCGCGTCGTCCTGCTAATATCAAAACCACGGCAGAATATGACCGAATCAACGATGGTGGTGCTATGGATATCGCATGTTTGGACAGCCTTCTGCTCAAGCTGACCGACAGCGAGCGCGCCTATCGCGCGGGCGCCCGCTATGACTGGAGCGATGCGCTCGGTCAAGGTAATCAGGTGAATGCCGATGGTCGACATATCCGCAAAATCGGCAACCCAACGCTCGCCCTGCGACAAGAAGGTATGCCCGAAGGCCTGTCGATCGTGCGCAATTCGCGCTTCAATCCTGTGCCGGAACACGTGCACGATTATGTCGAAATCAGCTATGTCTATCGCGGTCGCGCTCCGCAAATCGTCAACGGCGCACCGCTCACGCTTGCTCAAAACGAGGTGCTCCTGCTCGATGTCGCCTGCCCGCATGCCGTAGGCGAGCTCGGCGAGCACGACATTATGTTGAGCGTCATCATTTCGCGGCCAATGCTCGGCCGCAGCCTGGAGCAAAGCCTTTCGCCCGCAAGCACGGTCTCGCGGTTCCTGCTCAACGCCCTCAATGATGAAACCGACCACCGCGGCCACGTGCATTTCCATACGGGCAGCAGCCGCCGTGTGCGCCGCTATATGCAGGAGATGCTCTGCGAGCGCCTGGAGCCAACACCGGCGAGCCCCCAGATTGTCTCGAGGCTGTTCGAGCTGCTGCTGGTTGAGCTCATGCAAGGCTACGAAGCCGGCCTGCTGCAAACGGATGCACCCGCGCTGCCATCGGCGCAAGTTGCGGCGGCGATGGGCTACATCGAGCGTCATGCCCGCGACTGCACGCTCGACGACGTGGCCCGCCATCTGCATCTGAGTCCCAACTACGCAAGCGCGCTGCTCAAACGGCAGACAGGTCGCACGTTTATGCAGCTGGTGCAGGAGAGCCGCCTGGCGCGCGCGGCGGCACTGCTCGAAGCCGGCGCCACTGCAGAAGCCGCGGCGCGTGAGGCGGGCTATGCCAACATGAGTTTCTTCTACAAAAAGTTTGCCGAGCGCTATGGCTGCACGCCGGCTGCCTATCGTCAGCGTTTGCCCAGATAAAACCGACCAAAATAAACCTGTCCCTTTTTGGCAGGTATCAGGAAGTGTCAGGGGCGGGGTGGCGGCGGGGTGACGCTGCGAAAAGAAGTGTCGGGTTTGGCGCGCCCGCTTCTGCCCGTCCCGCGCGTGGGCGATACTCGGATTATCGACCCGCGATGCAAAGGAGATGCTCATGGCAAACATCAAGTTCCCCGAGGGTTTCTATTGGGGTGGCGCCACCGCCGCCAACCAGTTTGAGGGCGCTTGGAACGTGGACGGCCGCGGTCCTTCCGTTGACGACCATTTCTTGGGCGGCAGCTACAAGGAGCCGCGTCAGATTACGATTGACATCGACCCCAACCGCTTCTACCCCAATCATGACGGTATCGATTTCTACCATCACTACGAGGAGGACATCGCGCTGTTCGCCGAGATGGGCTTCAATATGTTCCGCATGTCCATCTCTTGGAGCCGCATTTTCCCCAACGGCGACGACGCTGAGCCCAACGAGGCCGGCCTCGCCTTCTACGACCGCGTCTTCGACTGCCTGCGTGCCCACAATATCGAGCCGCTCGTGACCCTCTCACACTACGAGATGCCCTATCACCTGGTCGAGAAATACAACGGCTGGGCGAGCCGCGAGCTCATCGGCTTCTTCGAGAAGTATTGCCGGACCGTCTTCGACCGCTATCAGGACAAGGTCAAGTTCTGGCTCACCTTCAACGAGATCAACTGCGGTACTCAGGACATGGGCAACCTCTTTGAGACCAGCATGATTCAGGGCTTTGAGGGTCCGGCGTCGGCGGTCCACACCACGCCGCAGGCTCGTATGCAGGCACTGCATCACCAGTTTGTCGCCAGCGGCCGCGTCGTGCGCTATGCCCACGAGCATTACCCGCAGTTTAAGATGGGCAACATGGACTGCTTCATCCTCTCCTATGCCGCCACGTGCGATCCGGCCGACGTGTTCGCCACGCAGCAGGAGATGAACACCATGAACTGGTATTGCTCCGACGTACAGGTGCGCGGCAAGTACCCGTTCTATGCCAAGCGCTTCTGGGCCGAGAACGATGTTGAGCTCGTGATGGAGGACGGCGACCTGCAGGATATCGCCGACGGCAAGGTTGATTTCTACACCTTTAGCTACTACATGTCCGGCACCGTGGGCACCCACAAGGACCACGAGATGACCGAGGGCAACATGACCTTTGGCGGCAAGAATCCCTATCTGGAGTCCACCGACTGGGGCTGGCAGATCGATCCGCTGGGCCTGCGCATTGCCCTCAACGAGATTTACGCCCGCTACGAGATTCCGCTGATGGTGGTCGAGAACGGCATGGGTGCCTACGACGAGGTCGAGGAGGACGGCTCCATCCACGACCCGTACCGCATCGCCTATCTGCAGAGCCACATCAAGGCTATGGGCGAGGCCATCGCCGACGGCGTTGACCTGATCGCCTACACCTGGTGGGGTCCCATCGACCTGGTTTCCGCCGGCACTGGCGAGATGCGCAAGCGCTACGGCTTCATCCACGTCGATAAGTACGACGACGGCACCGGCACCTACGAGCGCCGCCGCAAGGACAGCTTCTTCGCATACCAGAAGATTATCAAGTCCAACGGCCTTTAGGTTCCGGCGTTCTACCGAACGCCGGACCGGCCGCCGACTATGTGACCACCGATGTCGACGATGATGGCATCTGGAACGCCTTCGTGCATCTGGGGCTTATCGAAGGATAATCAACAAAGTGAGTGCCGCTGGGGTAAAGGCGTTGGTGAGGGCTCATGATTCGAGCTCTCACCTTAGTTTTTGGATCAAGTGGCACTATAATTACCGTAGGCATGCGCACTACGTTGCGCTTAATCAAGAGGAGAAAACGTATGGGTCTGTTTGATATGTTCAAGAAGAAGGCTGAGCCCGCGGCTGCCGCTGCTCCTGCCTCCATCTCTGCTTCTGCCGGCGCCGACGTGCTGTGCTCGCCCGTCAAGGGCAAGGTCATCAAGATGGCCGACGTGCCCGATCCCGTCTTTGGTGGCGAGGTCCTGGGCAAGGGCTGCGCCGTGTGGCCCGAGGACGATCTGGTCTACGCTCCCTGCGACGGCAAGGTGACCGTCACCATGGGTCACGCCGTGGGCCTGCAGTCCGATAGCGGCATCGAGGTTCTGGTGCACGTAGGCGTCGATACCGTCAACATGAACGGCGACGGCTTCGAGGGCTTCGTCAAGGCCGACGACGTCGTGAAGGCCGGCCAGCCCATGCTCAAGATCGACCGCGCCAAGATCGCCGCTGCCGGTTACAAGGACTGCGTTGTCGTGGCCGTGTCCAACACCGCCGAGTTCGCCGATGTCGAGCTCGCCGTCGAGGCTGATTCCGCCGTCGCCGCCGGCGACGCCATCGTTAAGGTCGTCCGCAAGTAAGTTGCGACATCCATAGGGTGTTTTGGGGTGGTCGGATTGTCCGGCCGCCCTTTTTTATTGCACGGTCCGGATGCGTTTTATTGCACGTTGGGCGGACCGGTAAACCGTTCGGACGTCAAATCGAGCCGACTGCGCTTTTGCTTTGCCGAGGGTGTTCGTTAGCGGCTAGTATGGCCTTATTGTTACGACGTGCACCGTGTTGGGAAGCGCGGTGCCGCTTGTTGGGAGGAATGTCATGAAGAAGAAGCTGCTGCTTGCGCCCCTGATGGCTGTTTTGGTCGCGTGCGTGGTTGTGCTTTCCGGCTGCGGAGGCCCTTCGGTTGAGGAGCTCATCACCGAGGATCTTACGACGCAGTTTGACGAGGTCAAGAACGGTGGCGACGACTTCCTCGCCGGCCTGGAAGAGGCCTCGGGCGATGAGTTCGAGCAGCTGGGCATCGATCCCAAGGAGTACGCCAAGAGCTATCTCGAGGGCTTTGACTACAAGATCGGCGACGTGACGGTCGATGAGGACAAGGGCACCGCAACTGCCGAGGTCACCATCACCTGCAAGTCCATGAACCAGATCGTTGAGGATTTTGCCACCCAGTATCAGGAGAAGGTCACCGCACTCGATTCGATGCCTTCCGATGACGAGCTGTACAAGATGGCCGGTCAGGTTATGGTCGATGTGACCAAGGCTGCTAAGACCAAGGACACCACGGTCACCTTCAAGTACACCTGCAATGACGACGGTGAGTGGTCTGCCGACGATTCCGCAACCAACGAGATGATGAATGCCATGATGAGCTA
>CALGKS010000269.1 GCA_937930475.1 uncultured Collinsella sp.
TGGGATAGGCGTCCTCGCGCGTGCGGACGGCGTCAAGCCAGCCGGGCGCAATGTAGCCGCGCGGGGCAAGCTCGCCCTCGAGCCGTGCAAACACCTCATCCGGCGTCGCGCACTCCCAATCAAAAAACACCAGCTCAGGCGTAAACAATGCTTCGTTATCCGCCATGGGCCCACCTCTCTCACCTTGTCGCCTGCGACGTTCTTTAACGACTAGTCATTGAAGAGCGTCGCAGGTGATTACCTAAAACAAAGGGTGGCCACTTGCGCCTTGGCGCCAATGACCACCCTGACTACTCGGCTAAATTGTACTGTGCGCCGCTAGCCGCGGGGCGCGTCAATTGCGACCTTGCCGCTCTCCAGCACGTGGACGCGGCCGTCAGCGAGCATTTGCACGACCTCGGGATACAGCACGTGCTCAATCGCGTGGATGTGCTCCTCGAGCGTATCGACATCCCAGCCCTCCTCAACAGCCAGCGCACGCTGGGCGATGATGGGGCCGTTATCGTAGATCTCGTTGGCAAAATGCACGGTCACGCCAGTCACCTTGACGCCGCGCGCAAACGCATCGTCGATCGCATGCGCGCCGGTAAAGCTCGGCAGCAGCGCCGGATGCAGGTTGACCACGCGATTGGGGAACGCCGCCAGCAGCGGCGTGTGCACCATGCGCATGTAGCCGGCCATGACCACATATTCGCAGCCGCGCTCGAGCAGCTCGTGCGCGATGATCTCGTCAGCCGCGATGGGGTCGGCATAGACATCCTTGGACAGCGTGAGTGTCTGGATGCCCGCACGCTCGGCGCGCTGCAAGCCCTTGGCCGAAGGACGGCTCGACACCACAAGCTCAATCGAGGCGTTGAGCTTGCCGGCGGCGATCAGGTCGATCAGCGCCTGCAGGTTGGTACCCGAACCGCTGATAAGCACGCCGATCTTAAGCGGCTCAGCCGTATCGGTGCCGGTCGGACGGGTGTAGGGCACATAGCCCAGGCCCTCGGCAGCAGCCATCTGCTCGTTAGCGCTCATCGGAGTACACGACCTTACCGGAGCCCTCGACGCACTCGCCCACGCGGAACGGCTTCTCGCCCAGCGCGACCAGAGCCTCGGTCACGGCGGCCTCGTCCTCGGGGGCGACGATCAGACACAGGCCGACGCCCATGTTGAAGGTCTTGCATGCCTCGTTGGGCGCGAGCTCGGCCTGACGCGACACGTAGGTGATGACGGGCGGAACATCCCAGCCCATCTCGGCGCCGTTGCGGATGACCACGGCGTCGACATCGTCGGCAAGCGCGCGATTGAGGTTCTCGGTGATGCCGCCGCCGGTGATATGGGCAATGGCATGAACGTTGGCGCCGGCGCGGAGCAGCTCCAGAATCGGCTTGACGTAGATGCGCGTGGGGGCCAGCAGGGTGTCGGCCAGCGAAGCACCGCCGAGCTCCTCGAGCGGACGGCTCAGCTCCTCGGCCTTAGCGGCAGCCTCGGGCGTACCCGGCTTGATACCGTCGACACCGATGACCTTGCGCACGAGCGAGTAGCCGTTGGAGTGCACGCCGGTGGAGGGCAGGCCCAGGATCACATCGCCGGGGCGAACGTTCGCGGGGTCGAGCATCTTGGGACGATCGACAACACCCACGGTAAAGCCGGCGAGGTCGTAATCGGCGGGAGCCATGACGCCCGGGTGCTCGGCCATCTCGCCGCCCACGAGCGCGCACCCTGCGAGTTTGCAGCCGTCGGCCACGCCCTTGATGATCTTTGCCATGTGCTCGGCCTCAATGTGACCGATGGCAACGTAATCCAGGAAGAACAGCGGCTCGGCGCCCGAAGCCAAAATGTCATTGACGCACATGGCGACCAAGTCCTGGCCCACCGTCTCGTGACGGTCCATGATCTGGGCGAGCACGAGCTTGGTGCCCACGCCGTCGGTGCCGCTAATCAGGATCGGGTCTTCCATATCCTTAAGCGCGGCGGCCGAGAACAGGCCGCCAAAGCCACCGATGCCGCCGATGACCTCGGGGCGGTTGGTGTCCTTGACCATCTGCTTAATAGCGTCGACGGCGCGGCCGCCCTCGGCGGTATCAACGCCGGCGTCCTCATACGTCACATGCTTGCTGTCGCTCATCTGAGCCTTCCTCTCCCACTACCGTGGCGCCGCGCGGGCGCCAAACGGTGCTCATAGTTGCGTTCATTTCGGCGCGCGCCATAACAGCGCGCGCCGTCATATCAACAAAACAGCAGATAAAACCTGCCAAAATAAACCTGTCCCTAAATGGCAGGTTTTAGGCCTCGCCGTGCTTCTCTTCCCAGCTGCGGTCGTCGTATTTCTCGACCACGGCGTCGTCGTCAAAGTACAGCGGCTTGTCCAGGTTGCGGGGCTTAAAGCCCTCCATAAACTTATCGCGGCCAAAGCTCTCGGGAATCGCCACGGGATAGCGGCCGGTAAAGCACGCGTCGCAGTAGCCGCCCTTGGGCATGACCTTAAGCAGGCCCTCGACCGAAAGGAAGGCCAACGAATCGGCGCCAATGTACTCGCAGATCTCATCGACCGTCTTGTTGGCGCTGATGAGCTGCGACTGCACGTCGGTATCGATACCGTAGAAGCACGGCCAGATGACCTCGGGCGAGTTGATGCGGATATGAATCTCCTTGGCACCGGCGTTGCGCAGCATCTTGACGAGCTGCACCATGGTGGTGCCGCGCACAATGGAGTCGTCGATGACGACCAGGCGCTTGCCCTCGATGTTGTCGCGCAGCGGGTTGAGTTTCATACGCACGCCCATGGCACGCAGCTCCTGCGTAGGCTCGATGAACGTACGGCCCACGTAGCGGTTCTTGATAAGGCCCTCGCCAAAGGGAATGCCACTCTCGTGCGAATAGCCCTCCGCGGGCGGCAGGCCGGAGTCGGGCACGCCGATGACCAGGTCGGCCTCGACGGGCTCCTCATGTGCCAGCTGACGACCCATGTCATAACGGCAGGCGTAGACGCTCTTGCCGTTCATGATGGAATCGGGGCGAGCGAAGTAGACCTGTTCAAAGATGCAGTTAGCAGGCTCTTCGGCAGCAGGCACACCCTGCTCGGACACCAGCCCCTCAGCGCTGATGCGCAAAATCTCACCGGGACGGACGTCGCGGACGTACTCGGCGCCCACAATATCGAGCGCACAAGTCTCGGAGGCGACGACCCAGCCGCCGGCGCGGGTGACATGGGTGGTGGCGCCAACCGTCGCGGCGCCGTCCTGCGACGGCAGCTGCGAAACGGATGCGGCGTCGGCTTGGTCCAGTCCCTCATCCACCAGCTTGCCCAACACGAGCGGGCGAATGCCGTGCGGATCGCGGAAGGCGTAGAGTGCCTGCTCATTGATGAGCGTCATGGCGTAGCCGCCGCGCACGAGCTCCATGGTCTTGCGAATGCCCTCGCGCAGATGGCCCGTACGCTGGGTAAAGTAGCCGATGAGCTTGGTCGCGACCTCGGAATCCGAGTTGGAGAGGAACGGCACGCCCAGCTCGATCAGCTGGCGGCGCAGCTCGTCGGTGTTGACGAGGGTGCCGTTGTGCGCGAGCGCAATAATGACGCTATTGATGGTAGAGAGGTGCGGCTGAGAGGCTTCCCAGCTCTTGGCGCCGGCGGTGCCGTAGCGCACATGACCCACGGCCAGCTGACCGGAGAGCGTCGACAAGTCGGCATTGGAGAACACGCGGTCGAGCAGGCCCAGATCCTTGCGGACCATAACCGTGCCGCCGTCACCCACGGCGATTCCCGCCGATTCTTGGCCACGGTGCTGCAGTGCACGCAGGCCAAAGTACGTCAGTCGAGCCACGTCGCGATCGGGCGCCCAGACGCCAAAAACGCCGCATTCCTCATGCAGCTGGTCGGAGTCCGGATCATACGTCGACATGGTGTTCACCTGTCCCGCGGCACGCTCGGCCGCGCGGATGGTTTCTTGAGACATGGCATCCCCTCAGAGCCTCGTATTTTGGCGTTACCCGCCTTATTATACGCACGGCGCGACGCGCTCCCCAGCGCATGAGCAGCGCTTTTTAAAAGCCCACCGAGCTAATAATCCGTTTTGCGGCCAAACATTTTATTGGTCTGTCCAGTGCAAGCGCCCGCGCCCCCAGATAGCCGCCGCGTCCACCGTTGGGGATTACAAAGTTGCAATTGGGACGTTTGTCCTGTCTTTTGGCAGGTCGGCGGCGTATCCTTGTAACCTAGGACAAAGCGAGAAAGGTTCTGTATGGATCGAAACGAACTCGACCCCAGCGTCCCCAGCGCCACGGAGGTCAAGAAGATTCCCCTCATCATTAAGGTGTACGCCGTCCTGTGCATCCTGTCCGGCGTGGGCACCCTCCCGTCGGTCGCCGCCTTTATGTGGCAGGTCATCACCGCGCTCATCAACGGCAACGCCGCCGCCAAGCTCGGCGACAATATGCTGGTCTCGGTTGGACTCATCGTCGCCGGCATCATGCTCTCTGCGGCAAGTGCCGTCATCCTGATCATCTTTGGCCTGGACCTTATCAAAAACCAGCGCCGCAACGCCGCCCGCCTGTCCTACATCCTTATTGCATTCACCGTCGTCGAGCTTTTGGTCGACGTGATGCTCCAGGGTATCGGGCTCTTCTTGCTTCGTCCCGCGATTCAGCTCGGTATCCTCATCGCGCTTTCGGCCACCGTCGACCCCACACTGCGCCAGGAGCGCGAACTGCAGCGCCGCCTGCAGGAGATGCTCGACCGCGACGCCGCCGCCGAGGGCATGCTCGGCCGCGATGAAACCGGCGAGGGCTACATCAAGCTCAACTACTTCAACCTGTTCTGGGTATTCCTCGTCTGCTGCGTGCTCGGCCTGATCGCCGAGGACATCTGGCACATGACGGTCGACGACCCAGGCGTCTACCAGGACCGCGCCGGCATGCTGTTTGGTCCCTTCAGCCCCATCTATGGCTTTGGCGCCGTACTCATGACCATGGTGCTCAACCGCTTCTATAAAAAGAACCCCATCATCATTTTCCTGGTAAGCGCTGTGCTCGGCGCGAGCTTTGAGGTGTTCGTGGGCTGGTTTATGCAGACCTCGTTCGGTGTGGTCTCGTGGAGCTACTCGCATATGAAGCTGTTCGGCATGCCCGATCCACTCGCCGTCCTTACGGGCGGACGCACCTGCACGGGCTTTGCCTGCCTGTGGGGCCTGGGCGGACTCATCTGGATCAAGCTGCTGCTGCCGAGGCTGCTCAAGCTCATCAACATGATTCCGTGGAAGAGTCGCTACTCGGCTACCGTCATCTTTACCGTCATTATGCTGGTCGACGGCGTCATGACGCTGCAGTCGCTCGACTACTGGTACCAGCGCGTCAACGGCACGGAGCCGGATATTCCCGTCGCGCAGTTCTACGGCAAGTATTTCGATAACGACTACATGGAGAACCGCTTCCAGAGTATGACCATGAGCCCCAAGGACGCGACGCGCGTGTAGCGCCATGCAATGCCGAGATTTTTCAACGCACAGAAAAGCCCACTGGCAGACTGATTGAACTGCCAGCGGGCTTTTTGTTGGCGAGTGCTGCTGCCGGCCTTACGCCTCGCGCTCGACCTCGCTCACACACTCATTTTTGATGGTACCGACGAGCGCCTGCAGCGCATCGACGACATGCGGGCGAATGTCCCCGCCAATGAGCACGAGCATGATGTCGTCGCCCACGGTAAGCTCGCCACTCGCCAGCCACACGCGCACATAGCCGATACCCGGCATCGCACGCGTTGCCTCGATAGCGGCCTGCACCTTTTCGGCATCGAAGCCAAACACCATGCCGCCCACCTTGTGGCCTGGCGCCACACCATCCGTCTCGATCCCGCGCACCTCGGACTTAGGCGTCGCGCGCACCACACCGTTGTGTGTCAGGTACATCCCACAATCAGCCGCCGAAACATCGGCCTTGGCTTCGCGCAGCCAAGCATCAACCGAAGGCATCGATTTACCGCTTTCAAGCATCATTTCTCCTTTTGATTTCCAGGGTAGTCTTTTTGGGACGGGGCTCCCGGACACTTTATTCCTCGACCGGCGTGAGCACCATGACTGCGCGCGTATTGCTAAATGACAGTGAGCGACAGGTCACAAGCGTTACGACCTTGGTTGCCGAAGCGACACGCTCGGTGGCGTCGCTCGCCACGGCCGAGGCACCGTCGAGCATCTCGGATAGGTAATTCTTCAGTCCGTCATCGCCCTCAAAGTTGGGCGTGCGCGCCTTGGCATACGTGTCCTCGACCACCTTGGTCGCCAGCGGGCGCAACTTATACGTCGCATCGCGCGTGATGTAGTACACGTATTCCATGCTGTCGAACGTCGCCTGATCGGTCGTATCCGAAATCACGTTGAACATCGAACCGTCGTTCATATGATGACCGTAAATCGTGGTCTGCTGATCCACCATGCCCGGCGCGGTATCGTCGCTATCCAAGAAGATGGCTCCCGAGGCATTGGCGGTGCCGTCGAACAGCGTGTTGAGGTACTTGGAGTTGTTGTTGGTCTGCACCACGGGGTAGTTGATGTTAGTACCGGGCGCGTAAATCCAACCCACAACCTCGGGATTTGTCTGAGCAAGAGCATTGAAGTCGATAATTGGCACGCCGCTGGCGTCCTTGTCGCTCACATATTGCTTTTCGATTTTTTGATACGACTCGCTCGCCTGCTTATAGCCAATCTGCGCGTTGATAAAGATGGCGGCCGCAGCAACAATCAAGCCAATGCCGATGATGATGAGCAGAATGGGAATGACAGAGCGGCGCTTTTTGCGCGGCGGCTCGGTATAGCTCGATGGCGCGGTATGCGCCGAAGAGCGAGGTGACCTCTTGGCCGTACTGTATGACGAAGGGCGATATGCAGCAGGCGTATCCTGACGGCGATGCATCGCCGGCGTCACGGGGCGCGGCGCACGCGGCTGCTGAGGAGAGGATGTCCAACCCTGCTGCGGCGCGTGGGCTGCTCCCGACTTGGCTGGATCGGGAATCCGAGAAGCCGAAAAACGCTTTCCCTGATAGTCGGACATGGCTCTCCTTGTGCTGCAAATGGACTGGCAGAGCGCTTAGGCGTCAGCCATCTCTTGCTTCATTTTCTCGATAACCTTGCGGTACTCGGGGTCGCATGCGCCCAGAATCTGCGTGGCGTAAATGGCAGCGTTCTTGGCACCGTTGATGGCCACACAGGCAACGGGCACGCCCGAAGGCATCTGCACCATCGACAGCAGCGAGTCCATACCACCCAGATCGCTCGTCTTCATAGGCACGCCGATGACCGGCAGCGGCGTAAACGCAGCCACGACACCGCCCAGGTGAGCAGCCTTGCCAGCAGCAGCGATAATCACCTTGATACCGCGGTCGGCAGCAGTCGAGGCCCACTCATGGACCTTCGCCGGCGTGCGGTGCGCGCTTGCAATGACGAGCTCATAGGGCACGCCCAGTGCCTCGAGCTCGGCGGTGCAACCTTCCATAACGCCCAGATCGGACTTGGAGCCCATGATGATCCCGACAACCGGCTTCTGATCTGCCATAAACAAAGACCTCCTGTTGAGAGCGGTGACGCAGCGAATCCGCGACCCTTAACTACTGAGAGTAGTATAGCTGCTCCCGTCCCTGCGGTCTGCGTGGCGCTTTGCGGGCGGGCCAGGCTTTATCTTCACTCCGGTTGCTTCGCAAAGTCGTTCAGATAAAGCCTGGCCCGCCCGCAAAGCACCCCTCGACCTACCGGGGATTGCTATGACGTACGTTGGCTGATTTTTGCTTGAATGAGAGGTTTACGGAGGGTGGTGGGCAGTTTTTCAAGAATAGAATTCGATCGAGCGAGCAAAAAGTCCCGCGAAGAGAGCCGCATCAGCCTCCCCGCGGGACAAAATCCTCGCTCGATTATTTCAACCCACGCCATCGCGCGCTAGAAGATCAATTCGTCTGATTCACCCATGAGCCAACGCGCAAGATCGATGACCTTGATACCGTCCCAGTCGGTCGTTTCGTGGCCAGTCCGGGCGATGATGCACTTAGGATAGGCGTCTCGAATCCGGCGCAAAGGATCGAGCTTTTTCGTTCCAAGCTCAGCGTAGCGTATGCGATATTTTTGCCTGATGTCACACAGGATAAGCGTTTCGAGCACATCCGTAATGTAGGAAAATCTCATCCGCTCGTCCGGATAGATATAGGAACCCGGCCCACTTCGCAAAATTAAGATTAACTGAAAAACGCGAAGTACAATATATCATCTAC
>CALGKS010000270.1 GCA_937930475.1 uncultured Collinsella sp.
ACGGCGATCCGGCGTGGTTTTTCTGGGTCAATGTGCCTGCACAGTGTCTGGCGGTGCTGAACGGTCAGCTGTGGTTCGGCACGGCAGACGGCCGGCTGTGCCGCTTTGCCAAAAGCGAGGAGGAGCACGCCTATCTTGATGACACGACGGCGATTGCCGCGTACTGGCGCACGCCTACCCTGCCGCTCTCCGACTGGAACGAGGTCATCAACGTCAACCTCACCGGCTACTTCATCACCTCGCAGCGCTTTGGTCGCGAAATGATCAAGGCCGGCCAGGGTCGCCTGGTGCACATCTCGACCGTCGCCAGCCACTCTCCCGAGACGTTCTCGGGCGTGTACAGCTCCACCAAGGCCGGCGTCAACATGATGTCCAAGATGCTCGCCGCCGAATGGGGCCCCTACGGCGTGCGCTCCAACTGCGTCGAGCCCTGCTTCGTTAAGACCCCGATGTCGGCCAACTTCTACGCCGACCCCGAGGTCGAAAAGAGCCGCAGCCGTCTGATCGCCACGCGCCGCATCGGCGAGGTTAGCGATATCGCCAACGCCGTCATGTTCCTGGCGTCCACGCGCTCGGACTTTACCACCGGCGACGCCATCAAGGTCGACGGCGGCTTCTCCAACATGATGGGCGACCTCACCGCCAAGCCCGGCGGCCGTCGCGCCTATGCCGACAACTACCTTAAGAACAAGGGTGTCGAGCTCTGGTCCGATGAGTCCGGCGTCGCCAAGCCGACTGACCAGTAAACCAACCTGACAGGAAGGCCCCGCGGACACGCCCGCTCCTCCCCCGTATCGATTAGAAAGAGTCCAATGGCTTCCACCAACTCCAACAAGGGTCGCGCCGTCGTGCTTTCCGCCGCGTGCGTCACCATGTTCTTCATTAGCTCCATCGCGCTGTATTCCGTCGTGAGCAAGAATCTGCTCGCCGTCTACCCCGAGTGGTCGAGTGCCCTTACCTGGGCTTTCCCCGTCTTTCAGACCATCATGGCCGTAACGGGCATCTTCGCCGGCCGCATCTCCGATAAGATCGGCCCGCGCAACGTCGTGATCGCCGCCGCCGTGTGCTACGGCCTGGGCTGGTTCATGTCCGGCACCGTCACCGAGCCGTGGCAGTTCTACCTGTGGTTCTCGCTCGTCGCCGCCATCGGCAACGGCCTGGGCTACAACCCGGCGCTCACCACCGGCCAAAAGTGGTTCATCGACAAGAAGGGCCTTGCCTCCGGCATCACCCTGGCCGCTTCGACCGCCGGACCCGCCGTGCTGTCCCCGGTGCTCGCCTCGCTGCTCATCCCGAGCCTGGGCATCTTTGGCGCCCTCAAGGCACTCGGCGTCATCTTCTTTGTGACAATCGCCGCCTCCGCCCTGTTCCTGAAGGCCCCGGAGGCCGGCTGGCTGCCCGAGGGCTTCGAGGCCCCCAGGGGTGGCGCGCACGCCGGCACCTTCGGCGACCTCACCCCGGGCGAGATGGTCAAGACCCCGCGCTTCTGGGTCCTCATCGTCACCTTCGCCTTTGCCGCCACCGCGGGCACCCTGCTCGTGGGCAAGGTTGCCTCCATCGCCGCCGTTCAGCTCTTCTCCGACCCCACGAGCGCCGCGGCCGTCGCCCTCGGCGGTGTGGTGGTCTCCGTCAACACCTGCGCCAACCTGGTCGGTCGTCTGTCCTTTGGCCAGATCATCGACAAGCTCGGCGCCTATAAGTCGCTGCTCATCAGCCTTGTCGTCACCATCGTCGCCCTCGTCATCATGTCGATGAGCTTTACGCAGGGCATGTTCTTTGTGGCGCTCGCCCTGCTCGGCTTTAGCTTTGGCGCCCTGCTCGTCATCTACCCGCCGCTCACCGGTGGCGCCTTTGGCACCAGCAACATCGGCGTCAACTACGGCATCATGTTTTTGGGTTACGCCGCCTCCACCTGGATCAGCCAGCCCATCACCGCCGTGCTGTATCACGCCGAGGCCGGCAGCGCCGCCTACCAGCAGTCTTTCTACGGCGCCATCGTAATCGCCGCCATCGCCGTCGTGCTCACCGTCTACATGATGGTCTCCGACAGCAAGAAGAAGTCCGCCTAGTTTTACCGATGCGGCAAAGGGACTGCCCCCTTGCCGCATTCCACCGCCACCAGTATTAAGGAGTCGAAATGTCTGAGCTCAACCCCGTCCGCATTGCCGTTATCGGCGCCGGCGCCATGGGCCGCAACCACATCCGCTTTGTCACCGAGGAGCCCGAGGCCGAGCTCGTCGCCATCGCCGACGCCTTTGAGGGCGCCCGCGCCACGGCCGAGGCCGCCGGCGTGCCGTTCTTTACCGATCCCGCCCAGATGATGGACGAGGTCAAGCCCGAGGCCGTCATTATCGCCACCCCCAACGACCTGCACCTGGGCGTTGCTCGCGAGGCTGTGAAGCGCAACATCGTGCCGCTGGTCGAAAAGCCGATCTCCAACGATCTTGAGGATGCCCAGGCCTTTGCCGCCGAGGCCGAGACCGCTGGCGTGCCCGTGCTCGTGGGTCAGCACCGTCGCCACAACCCCTTCGTCAACAAGGCCAAGGAAATCATCGAGTCCGGCGAGCTGGGCAAGCTCACCGTGTCGAGCTTCCACTACATGATCTATAAGAACGACGAGTACTTCGATGTCGAGTGGCGCCGCAAGAAGGGTGCCGGCCCGATCCTGGTCAACCTGGTGCACGACGTCGACCTGCTCCGCTATCTGTTGGGCGAGCCCGTTGCCGTCCAGGGTATGCAGTCCAGCGCCGCCCGCGGTTTTGAGACCGAGGACTCCGCCGTGGTCAACGTCCGTTTTGCCGATGGCGCGCTTGCGAGCATGACCATCTCCGACGCCACCGCCAGCCCCTGGAACTGGGAGGCCACCGCTCGCGAGGACCCGCAGTACCGTCCCTTCGACGCCGACGCCTACTTTATCGGCGGCACTAAGGGCGCCCTTTCGCTGCCCCGCCTGCACCAATTCTCCTACGACGGCGCCTCCAACTGGCACAAGCCGCTGCAGATGGAGATCCCGGCCGTGGACCCGGCACTGCCGCACAAGATGCAGCTCAAGCACTTTGTGAAGGTCGTCCGCCGCGAGGTCGAGCCCGTCGTGACCCCCGCCGACAACGTCAAGACGCTCACGCTTCTCAACGCCGTCAAGGAGGCCGCCGAGACCGGCAACCTCGTCGAGCTGTAATGCCTTAAGAGCGGCCGCGGCAGAAGCCCCATGCCGAGCCCCTCGGTCCGCCACCAATAAGCCCCTCTTCTTTGCCCCGCGAGCAGCCTCCTGCCCGCGGGGCTTTTTGCTACCTATGCATGACATGTGACAAAGGGACTGTCCCTTTGTCACATCGCGGGTGGTATCCTTGGTAGCTCTGTGCTGCAAACGCACCTTAAACGCAAGGAGTCCCATGGATCTTATCGCCCAGCTCGCCCGCGAGCTCAACCTTAAGGCCGCCAACATCGAGGCGGCCGTCAAGCTCATCGACGAGGGCAACACCATTCCCTTTATCTCGCGCTACCGCAAGGAAGCCACGGGCGGCATGGACGACGTCGCCCTGCGTGCGCTCGACGAGCGCCTGTCCTACCTGCGCAATCTTGAGCAGCGCAAAGAGGACGTCATTCTGCTCATCGACGCCCAGGGCAAGCTCACGCCCGAGCTCGAGCAGCAGATTCGCGAGGCCACGCAACTCCAGCGTGTCGAGGACCTCTACAAGCCCTACCGCAAAAAGCGCATGACCCGCGCGCAGAAGGCCCGCGAGGCAGGCCTGGAGCCGCTCGCCAACATGATCATCATGCAGGCCTCGGCCAAGGGCAGCGCACTCGACGCCGCCGCGGACTACGTCAACGAGGAGGCCGGCTTTGACACGCCCGAAAAGGCGCTCGCCGGCGCCGCCGACATCGTGGCCGAGACGGTAGCCGAGGACCCCGAGAACGTCGCCGACCTGCGCGCCTTTACGCAAAACACCGCCGACATCGTCGTCGAGGCCACCGACCCCGCCGAGAAGACCCCCTACGAGCCCTACTACAACTTTGACGAGCCGCTGCGCCGTATACCCAACCACCGCGTGCTGGCTATCGACCGCGGTGAGCGCGAGGGCAAGCTCCGCGTGCGCGTGAACGTCGACGGCGCTGCTGCCACGGCGCGCCTCGGCAGCCGTTGGCCACGTCGCCGGGGCGTGTTCGCGCCCGTCTTTGACGCCGCCATCGCCGACGGTTACAAGCGCCTCATGGCCCCCTCGCTGGAGCGCGAAGCCCGTGCCAAGCTCACCGTCCGCGCCCAGACCGAGGCCATCAACGTCTTTGCCAAGAATCTCGAGGGCCTGCTCTCGGCCCGCCCCGTCCGCGGCGCCCGCGTGCTCGCGCTCGACCCGGGCTACCGCACCGGCTGCAAGGTCGCCGTCATGGACGAGACCGGCAAGCTGCTCGACCACGGCGTGGTCTACCCCACCAAGCCGCGCCACGACGTCGCCGGCACCAAGCGCGAGCTCGCCCGCCTCGTCAAGAAGGACGGCGTCAACACCATCGTCATCGGCAACGGCACCGCCAGCCGCGAGACCGAGGAAGTCGTCTCGGAGTTCATTGCCGAGCAGGCGCCCAGCCTTCGCTACACCATCGTCAACGAGGCCGGCGCGTCGGTGTACTCCGCCTCCGAGCTCGCCAGCCAGGAATATCCCGACCTGGACGTCACCGTACGTGGCGCCATGAGCCTGGGCCGCCGTCTGCAAGACCCGCTGGCAGAGCTCGTCAAGATTCCGCCCCAGTCCATCGGCGTTGGCCAGTACCAGCACGACCTTGACCAGGCCGAACTCTCGCGCACCCTGGGCCACGTGGTGGAGGACGTCGTCAACCGCGTGGGTGTCGACGTCAACACTGCG
Organism: uncultured Collinsella sp.; assembly: GCA_937930475.1. Lineage (GTDB taxonomy): Bacteria > Actinomycetota > Coriobacteriia > Coriobacteriales > Coriobacteriaceae > Collinsella. The sequence goes on from CALGKS010000270.1 coordinate 4,860, forward strand.
AGTGCGAGCCTGCTGGGATACGTATCGGGCATCACGCCGAGCGTGGCCAAAAACATCGTGGCCTACCGCGAGGAAAACGGCGCCTTTACCGATCGCCGCCAGCTCAAGAAGGTCCCCAAGTTGGGGCCCAAGGCATATCTCAACGCCGCGGGCTTCCTGCGCATCAGCGGCGGCAAGAACCCACTCGACGCGACAAGCGTCCACCCCGAGAGCTACGAGGTGGCCACGGCCGTCCTGGAGCGCGCAGGCGTTAAAGCCAGCGAGCTCAGCCGCGGCGGCGTGCCCGACATCGAGCGCCGTCTGGGCAGCATCTCGACGCTGGCAAGCGACCTGGACTGCGGCACCCTCACGCTCATCGACATTGTCAACGAGCTTAAGAAGCCCGGCCGCGACCCGCGCGATGACGCGCCCGAGGTGGTCTTTAGCCGCTCGGCGCTTTCCATCGACGACCTGGAGCCCGGCATGGAACTCAAGGGCACGGTACGCAACGTTGTGGACTTTGGCGCCTTCGTCGACGTGGGCGTGCATCAGGACGGCCTCGTACACATCTCCAAGCTGGCCAACCGCTTCGTCAAGCACCCGAGTGATGTCGTGCGCGTCGGCGACACGGTGAAGGTGTGGGTCGAAAAAGTCAATCGCGACCGCAAGAAGATCTCGCTCACCATGGTGCAGGGGAAGTAAACCGCCTAAAGCAAGGGTCCCCCCTCTCGCGACGTGTAAAATCGCGAGTATTCTGCAAATTCCGCCGTTCCGGATGCCCCTCAGAGGCGAAAAAGCAAAAACAGCCCCCGTTTTAGCGTCGTCAGAGCCAAAACGGGGGCTGTTCCGTGCTTTATCTAGCTGGTAAAAGCCTTTACCTTGCTGAATACTCTCAATTTTGCACGGCGCAGGCGGGGGTACCTTTGTCCACGGCAGAATATGGAAGCCAATCACCAACCTACCGGCAAGATCGTGTCGGCAGCCCCGGCCTTTCCTTTGCCTAGCGCGACCCTCGCAAAGCGCGTGAGCGATAGGGAAAGGAAAGGCCGGGGCGAACAACCAGCGGCGCAGCCAGTGTTCGCGTTACGGCAGGATATGGAAACCGAGCGCGGCGATATCCTTGGCAAAGCCGCGAACGGTGTCGAGCGAAACCTCGTACGGATCGCGGCCGATGTTCTTGCGCTTGGCCAGGATGCTGTTGGGCACCGTGATGATCTGGCAACCGCATCCTTCCGCCTGGTAAATATTGATAAGCTCACGCGTGGACGCCCACAGGACCTCGCAGTTGGGCTTGACGGCGGCCTTCTTGACCGACTCCGTCATAAATGGAATAGGATCGACGCCGGTGTCGGCGATACGGCCGGCAAAGAGCGAGATGATGGACGGCGTCTCGGCGTCAACGGCCTCGACCATCTCATCGACCTGCTCGGGCGTAAAAATGGTGGTGACGTTGGCCTTGATGCCGTCGGCCGAAAGCTTGCGGACCAGCTCGGCGGTGGACTCGCCCTTGGTGGTCACGCATGGAATCTTGACGTAGACGTTCTCGGCCCAGGTAGCAATCTCGCGCGCCTCGACCTCCATGGTCTCGACGTCATCGGCAAAGACCTCAAACGAGACGGACACATCGGTGATGTGGGTCAAGACCTCCTTGGCAAACGCGCGGTAATCCGTCACGCCGCCCTTCTTCATAAGGGACGGGTTGGTCGTGAAACCCTGAACGTTGCCGTTCTCGTACATGTCGAGCATGCCTTCGAGGTTTGCACCGTCAGCGAACACCTTGATTGCCATCTGCCTGATTCCTTTCGTTAGCATACGGCCGATAAACTGCTAAACACTTTACCTACGTTTATCAAGGCGTGAACTGCGGTTTTTTATCTTCTCGGCGAACGGTATAAACACCTCAGTGTTTGGATTGATAAATCGATTGAGCATGCAAAAGCAAAGAGTCGCAGTTTGAGCAAACGTCAGAACGCGGGATTCATTAGATGAGGCCGAAATGCTGCATCGCTGTGACGGTGCCGTCGTGTGCGACATCGTCGGTCACGTAGTCGGCGACCGCCTTGACCTCGGGCATGGCGTTGCCCATGGCGACAGCCGTCTCGACCGCAGCGAGCATGCCCAGGTCGTTACCCGAATCGCCAAAGCCAAAGGTGCGCGCGTTGCCGGTGCGACCCAGGTATTCCAGCGCTCGCGCCACGCCCACGCCCTTGTCAATGCCCTTGGGGCTCAGCTCGCGATTCTGACCACCGGTATTGCACAGCTCAAACTCGCAATCGATAAAGCCGTCATCGTTGGCTACGCGAGCCAGGTCGCTCGCGACGATGCCTACCTTGCCCACGCGCAGACGGCCGTCGACGCGCATTTCCTCGGCGCTGTGCACCACAGAAGTGCCGATCAGAGACGACTGCTCAACACCCGCGGGTTCCAGGGCAAAAGTAGCCACGTTGGTCTCGAAAAAGGCTTCAATCCCTGCCGCGGCCATACGGCGAGCGAGCTCCGCAACAATGTCTTCGTCAAAGCAGTCCTCATGCACCACGCGGCCCTCGACCTCGAGCGTGGCGCCTGCCATGGCAACGATGCCCGCGGGGTCGAGCGCACGCAAGCTGTCCGCGATGAGCCACAGGGGACGACCCGTGCAGATAAATGCCTTGTGCCCCGCATCGCGCAGTGCGCGGAACGCCTCAACCACCGTCTGCGAGGGACGAACCGCCGAAAAGTCCTTATCGGTCATATCGTCGGGATCGAACGACGTCAGCGTGCCGTCCACGTCAAAAAAGAGCACGGCGGAATCGGGGCACGCATCAATCATATGGGTTCCTTTCGAGGATAAGGGCAAACGAAGCATCCATCATATAATGGAGCGACGCAACCAGAGAGGTCACCCATGGAATTTTACGCAAGCTGCCCCGAGGGCTTTGAGTCCGCACTCGCCGATGAGCTTAAACGCCTCGGACTTTCGCATGTCCGCCGCCTGAAAGGCCGCGCTACATTTGAGGGCGAGCTCGAAGAAGGCTACCGCGCCTGTCTGTGGTCGCGCCTGGCGAGCCGTGTGTTCGTGGTACTCGGGCGCTTTGAGGCGCAGGATGCCGATGAACTGTACGATAGCGTTTACGACATTGCCTGGGAGAGCATCATCCGCCCCGGCGCCACCATCGCCATCACAGCCCGCGGCGTGACCGAGCAGCTGCGCAACACGCGTTTCTCGGCCCTGCGCGCCAAGGACGCATTGTGCGACCGCCTGGCCGAGACCACGGGCCGTCGTGCCGATGTCGACGCCGCCGACCCCGACGTTCACCTGCTGCTTTCGCTGCGTCAGCGCCGTGCGAGTATTAGCCTGGACCTTTCGGGCGATCCGCTGTTCAAGCGCCTACCGCCTGCCGCGACCCGCGCCGGAGAGGGCACGCATGTGCTGCGCCCCGACTACGCCGCACTGGTGCTGGCGCAAGTTGGCTGGACCGCGCTGTGCGAGCGCGAGCTGACAGCCGACGATTACGAGAACGAGGCCCTGCCCACGTTGATCGACGCCTCGTGCGCCGGCGGCGGCCTGTTGCTGGAGGCCGTGAATATCCTGACTGACCGTGCACCGGGTGCTGCCCGCGAGCGCTGGGGATTTGAGGGCTGGCAGCTACACGATGCCGCCCTGTGGGAGCAGCTGCTTGCCGAGGCGCGCGGGCGCGAGGCGGCAGCGCGCGAGCGCCAGGCGCGCATCGTGGCCGTGGACATCGATCCCGCCGCCCGCAAGACCGCCGAGCGCATGGTCAAATGCGCCGGCTACAAGCGCTTTGTCGATTTTTGCGCCGCCAAGCCTGCCGCCGTGCTGGATCACACGGGCGCCGTCGCCGGTGCCGCCATCGTCGCGGACACCACCGAGACGCCGTTGTCGCTCATGCACGACGCCATGACGCTCATCGGTGAGCTGCGCCGCGCGCCCGAGCTTGCTTCGGCACCGGTCGCCGCGCTCACCCGCGATGGCCTTATGGCCCGCGCGCTCCACGCCGAGCCCGAGCGCTCCATCGCCGTCATGCCCAATAACGAGGAAGCCACCGTTGAGGTCTGGCCTTCGCTCGACCATGCAGCCGCGGCATTTGAAGCCGCGACCAGCGCGGATGCCGCTGGCGAGACTGCGGATGCTAGCGACGCCGATGATGAGGCCAGCGCCGCCCCCATGCCCGAGCCCGCCGCCACGCTCGACCTGGGCGACGGCAAGCCGCTGCCCGTGCTCATCCCCGAGTCCGAGCAATTTGCCAACCGCCTGCGCAAGAATGCCCGTCTGCGCCGCAAGTGGGCCAAGCGCGAAGGCGTGACCTGCTATCGCGTCTACGATGCCGACCTGCCCGATTACTCCGCCGCCATCGACCTGTACGAGGGCTGCTCGCAGACGCCGGGACGCTGGCTCGTCATCGCCGAATACGCCGCACCCAAGACCATCGACCCCGCACTGGCTCAGGCCCGCATGCTCGACATCCTGGCCATCGCGCCGCGTATCCTGGATGTTCCTGCCGAGCATGTGCACGCTAAGGCCCGCATGCGCTCGCGTGGCGGCTCGCAGTACGGCAAGCAGGGCGCCGGCAAGGGTGGCTCGGGCGAGCGCGCCAACATCGCGCGCCGCCGTCTGCCGCTCATCGAGGAGGGCGGCCTTACCTTTGCCGTCAACTTCGATGATTACCTGGACGTCGGCATCTTCCTGGACCACCGCGTCACCCGCAACCTGGTGCGCGAGCACGCCAAGCAG
>CALGKS010000271.1 GCA_937930475.1 uncultured Collinsella sp.
ATCGAGTTCGATCGCGAGGCAATTGCTGCCGAGGGCTACGATGTGACGGTTCCCATCTTGGTGTGCAACTCCGTTGAGTTCTCGAGCATCAAGGGTTCCGTTGGCGAGCATGTCGAGGAGATGGACCAACTCATCGTCGCTCGCGAGCGCTAGTGAGCGCGCTCGGCCTTTAGCCTACAATTCAAACACGTTTACGGAGGGCGCCCTTGAAAGAGGACGCCCTCCGTGGCAAGATGGGATTTGTCCGAAGCTAAACAGCTTTGGGTCACCGTGGACGGGCAGGGGCCTCGACGCGGGTAGACACGAGACATATACATTACGCGACCTCGCCCTGGTGGCCGCACACGTTGGTTGCGGCCGACGCGGGCCGCGGGCAAGTGCTTGTAAGGGGAGCCTTGCCTCTCTTGTACGAGAAAGGACGCGTAATGAAGATCATTAAAGCTAAAGACTACGAGGATATGAGCCGCAAGGCCGCCAATATCATCTCGGCCCAGGTTATCCTCAAGCCCGATTGCGTGCTGGGTCTTGCCACCGGCTCCACCCCGATTGGCGCCTACAAGCAGCTCGCCGCTTGGTACGAGAAGGGTGACGTCGACTTTGCCGAGGTCAGCACCTACAACCTCGACGAGTATCGTGGCCTTTCGCACGACGATCCCCAGAGCTACCACTACTTTATGCGTGAGAACTTCTTCGATCACATTAACATCGACCTGAACAACACACATGTGCCCGATGGCTCCAATCCCGACGCTGCCGCTGCCTGCTCTGAGTACGACAAGATCGTCGCTGCTGCCGGTTACCCTGATCTGCAGCTGCTCGGCATCGGTAACAACGGTCACATTGGCTTCAACGAGCCCGATGACCACTTCTCCAAGGGTACGCACTGTGTCGACCTCACCGAGAGCACCATTCAGGCCAACAGCCGCCTGTTCGACAGCATCGACGACGTGCCCCGTCAGGCCTACACCATGGGTACCCAGACCATCATGTATGCCCGCATGATCCTGGTCGTCGCCAACGGCGAGGCCAAGGCGCAGGCCGTGCATGACATGTGCTATGGTCCGGTTACCCCCGAGTGCCCTGCCTCGATCCTGCAACTGCACACCAACTGCGTTGTCGTTGCCGACGAGGCCGCCCTTTCGCTCTGCAAGTAGCGAAAGCCTATCACCTCGACATAGCTTTGCCGAAGGCCTCCGCTTTGCGGGGGCCTTTTTGCTGAGCGCGCGCCGTGTGCTTGACGAAAATCTGGCCGCGAACTGGACGGGTGCGTCTGGTGCAGCATGATTCATTCCATAACAGATACTATGCATAAATGCTATGAAAAGGTCGCAGACGGTAGCTGGCGCTAGGTGAGTTGCGCAACACAATTGAACAGCGCTCATTTGAGGTACACTGCCAAAGGATGGGACAAGCTGGCAAGCGCATTGACCTGCGCAAAGACTGATTGGTTGGGGGATAAGTTTCAATCGGACCACGCTGAACAAAAACTTGCCATTTGCGTACCAACAAACATCCTAAACCGTAGCATCGCTCTATTCATCTAGCGATACATATGGTCTAGCGTTACGGTGTCCATGTGGTCGAGTTGAGGAGCGGGCATGGTTAACGATTTGGGCAATACGGACGACCTCGAGCTTATGCCGCTGGGCAGTAGTTATACGGTGCGGCGCGATCGCTTGATGAACGAACTTATCGCCAAGGGCCGAAAGGCCGGCATCGTAGTCCTCTACGCGCCTGATGGCTTTGGGAAAACCTCGGTGCTGCTGCAGTATGCCCAAGAGGTTAAAAGCGATCCGACGCGAGGTCCCGTGCGAATCATCGAGGCAGACCGCGCCATTGGGCGCGAGGTGTTTATGCAGCTCGAGGTCGTTACCGAAGAGCTTAAGGACAAGCCGCACTCCCTGATTGCAATCGATAACGTGCCTAACCTCAGCCAGAGCGAGACCGAGGAGCTGATCGACCGAATCCGAAGCCTGCGTGCTATGGGGGTTGGGGTCTTTATGAGCTGCCGTCCTTCGAATCGCCAGCTGATTCATGGACTGGGCGATTCGATTAAAGTCAACGCGCAGATGCTCAAGGTACATGCCTATGAGTATTCGGCGTGGGCATCGGCGTTTTCGATTAGCACATCGCTCGACTTCTATCAACTTACGCAGGGCGTGCCCGAGCTCGTCTCGGCTATGCAGTCGGGGCTATACGGACAGGGAGACGTTGCCCAGATGCTCGAAAACGAGATCGTCAATATCTACGGTGCGGCACTTGTTGATCTGGCGTCGCTCGAGAACAACGCCCTGTTTAGTGTGGCATGCTTGATGGTCTTAATGGGCGAGGGCAATATTTCGGAACTCGAGGCTTGCGGTGTTAGGCTTTCGGCAATTGATCAGTCCTATCTTGTCCGCGATTATCCCATTTTTGGCGTTGATCCGGCAGACCGGAGCTTTACCTGCTTGGGTACCGAGGGCAACGCACGCCTGCGATTGCGCAAGCTGGTCGCCGAAATTCGCCCCGAACTTGTTGTGCGGGCAGCACGTATTTTGATTAAAGCGGGGCGCTGCGATACCGCGATGGACCTCGCCGACGCGTTTTTGGACCGCAGCGCGGTGTTGGAGCTTGCCGGGCAGTATGGGGTCGATCTGGCCCTGACGGGGCATGGAGGGGATATCTGCCGCGCGGCGCTGGGAAAGACCGAGGCAGATGGCCGGGCATCGGAGCCGACGCCTGACGAGGCGCTCGGCATCTATCTGGCGGCGGTGAGCGTCTCCAATACAAAGCTCGCGCGGTATATGGCCTCAATTATCGAGCATGCGGGCGAGCAAGCGATTTGCGAGCTCGATCCCGTGTCGTGGAAGGTGGCGCACG
>CALGKS010000272.1 GCA_937930475.1 uncultured Collinsella sp.
GCGCGGCGGCAAAATGGCCAGGCCCATGACCTCGATCAGGCCGATGTTCTCCTTCTTAATGTGATGGTACTCGGCATGCGGGTGGAAAACGCCCAGCGGATGCTCGTCGGTCGTGATGTTGCAGCGAAGCGCCAGGTAGGCCTCGTAAATCTCGCCGCCGGCGTTGCCGCGGGAGTCGACGCGGCGGATGACGGGCGTCACGGTGTTGTGCGCTACGCCGTCGGCCGTGTGCGCGATAACGCCCACAGACTCGTCGGTCCACTCGCGCCAGGCGAGGATAATCTTCTCGGCAGCGTCGAGCAGCTGAGCGCGGTCATGCGAGCGCAGGCGCAGCACCGAGAGCGGCCACTGCAGCACAGTGCCAGTGACCTGGTCAAAACCGGGCACGCTAAACTGCGAGACCTCGGCGGCATGCATCATGGGGAACTCGTGCGCGCCGCCCTGGAAGTGGTCGTGCGACAAGATCGAGCCGCCCACGATAGGCAGGTCGGCGTTGGAGCCGATGAAGTAATGCGGGAACAGGTCCACAAAGTCGAGCAGACAGGAGAGACCCTTGCGGTCGACGTGCATCGGACGATGCTCGGAGCTCATGGCAATGCAATGCTCGTTAAAGTACGCGTACGGGCTGTACTGGAAACCCCAGCGCTCGCCGTTGAGCTGGATGGGGATAATGCGCAGGTTCTGGCGAGCGGGGTGAGCGCCGCCGTCGGCTGCGGCGGAGCGTCCGGGATAGCCCTCGTTTTCGATGCAGAGCTGGCAGGCGGGATACTTCTCGCCCGTGTTCTTTGCGGCACCAGCCGCGGCGATATCGCGTGGGTCCTTCTCAGGCTTGGAGAGGTTGATGGTGATCTCAAGATCGCCCCAGTTGGTGGGGGTGCTCCATTTGATGTTGCGCGCGATGGCGGCACGGCGCACGTAGCCGGCGTCGCAGCACAGGCCGTAGAACCAGTCGGTCGCGGCGCGGGGCTCGTTGACGCCCATACGTCCGTTGAACTCCTCGTTTACAACCGAAGGCCTCGGCATGAGTACGCCCATGATGTGCATGGCGATGCGGTCGCGGCCCGACGCCGTGTCCTCGGCGGCACCGTTGGTAACGGCGGCCTCGGAAAGCGCGGCAAGCGTGCCCTCCAGGTCAAAGTCGGGGAGCGTATCGGGGTGCAAGAGCGAAATCTTCTCGGTCTTGAGCGCCCAAGCCATGTCGAGCGCGGGGCCCGTGGCGCCGATGCACTCCAAAATAGTGTTGTATGCCCAGATGCGATCGTCCTGTCCGATCATTGATCGGTGGATGGCATATTCGATGAGGCTCTGTGCAGCCTCGCGCACGTCGGTCATTACAGCCATGCCGCATAAGCCCCCTTGTCAGAGATGGCGTAGTGACGGGCAGAGCCCTCGCCCAGCCAGCTGTTCATCTTGGCAATGAAGGTGTCGACCAGATCGAGCGGCACGAAGGCCTGGATGGTGCCGCCGAAGCCGCCGCCGTGAATACGAACGGCGCCACGGCCGTCGAGCACATGCTCGGCCAGTGCCAAGGCATACATGGAAGGCTGCTCGGAACCCAGCTTGGCAACAACATTCTGCAGGTACATGGCGGAGCTGGCGCCGGATTCGCGCGTCAGGACCAGGAACTGGTCAATGTCGCCGGCGTTCAGAGCTGCCCAGCGCTTGTCGACCAGGCCGTTCTCGTACCAGTAGTGAACGGCGCGCAGGCAGGCGCGGTCGCCCAGCTTGGCGCGCAGCTCAGGGAGCTTGGCGTCAAAGTCGGCAACGTCGACCTCGCACAGGCGCGCCTTGCCAAACTCGGCGGCGACGTCCTGCATCTCGCGCGGAACGGCGGCGTAGTCGTCAGTGGCGGCTACGTGGTCGGCACCGACCTTAACGAGCACGAGCGCATAGCCGTGATCCTCAAAGTTGAGCTCGAGCTTCTGGGTCTTAGGCTGAGCCTGATCCTCAAAGTTCATGTAGGCAAGGCCGCCCAGGCACACGGCGGCTTGGTCCATCAGACCGCAGGGCTTGCCGTAGTAGTTGTTCTCGGTGCGCTGGCTCATCTGCGCAAGCGCGACGGGCTCAATGGCGGGCGCGCCCCAGAGGGTTTCCATGGCACGACCGTATGCGGCCTCGACGGCAGCGGAGCTGGAAAGGCCGCCGCCCGAGGGAACGGAGCAGGTGAAGGCGAAGTCGAAGCCTTGGGGCTCAACACCAAGCGCTGCGACCTCGTGGGCCATACCACGCACGAGGCTTGCGGACGTGCCTTTCTCGGACTCTAGAATATCCAGCGTGTCGAGCGTGATCTCAAACGTAGGATAGCCCTCGTCGGCGACGCGAATCTTGTTGGAGTCGGTTGCCACGGCGATGCCGTCAACGGCGACATCGAGCGAGCCGGCGATAACGTGGCCACCCTCGTGGTCGGTGTGGTTGCCGCTGATCTCGGAACGGCCGGGCGCGTGAACGTAGAGCACCTGGCGGTCGCCGATGGGGCCAAACTCCTCCTCAAACAGCTTGGTGAGCGTGGCGAGCATTTTATCGTCGGGGGCGGTCATGGTGTCTTCCTTTCTTGGTTATCCCGAGTTATCGGGCTTTGCTTATGAGTACGTAAACATATCAAGGTGCAAGGGAGTAAGCGGGAGTCATAACGCTGCTCCCTCGCACCTCGACGAGGGTGGGTTAACAAACGGTCGAGAATCGGTAGACGATCGTCGAGCTAAACGGGTGGTCAGGTGTGCAGACGGGATGCGCCCAATCTGTGTGATGGTTGTTGTCAGGCCAAAACTCGGGCTCAAATGCGACGCCGTCGCGAGGACCGTAGCTGCAGCCGTCTTTGGCGTCGATATCGCTGAGCCAGTTGCCGGTATACAGATGTGCGCCCGGTGCGGTTACGAAGATGTCGAGCGTGCGGCGCGAGTTTGGATCTTGCAAGTGCAGTGCGTGGCGCGGGTCGGCGTCGGGGGTGAAGCCATCCAGGCAGAAACAATGGTCAAAGCCCCGTGCAATCTTGAGCTGCTCGTCGTTCGCATCGATGTCACGGCCGAGCGCCTTGGGTGCGCGGAAATCGAATGGCGTGCCGGCCACGGGGCGAACCTCGCCAAAAGAGACGTTGTCCTGGCGCTGGGGGAGGAAAGCCTCGGCGTCGATAGTCACGACCTGGTCCAGAACCGTGCCGGCATCGTGCCCCGCAAGGTTGAAGTACGTGTGGTTGGTCATGTTGACGAAGGTGTCGGCATCGGTAACGCAGCTTTGCGTGCAGGTGAGCTCTGCGGCACCCGTTGGCCCCGCCTGCAGGACATAGGCAACGGTAAAGGTGCGGTTGCCCGGGAGGCCCAGTTCGCCGTCGGCCAACTTGCATGTAAAACTCACCGTGTTGGTAATCTCGTCGACTGTGGCGTTCCACACGCGCTTATGAAGGCCATGCTCAAGGTCGGTGTGCAGATTATTGGCTTTGTCAGGACCATCGTTGCGTGCCATCTGATAGACCGTGCCGGCAATCTCGATTTGGCCTTTATCCGTTCGGTTGGCCGAAGGGCCAATAGTTCCGCCGTAGCACGCCGGATTGTCGAAGTAGCCATCGAGGGCATCGAAGCCGAGCGCGATGTCGGCAACATCGCCTGAGGCATCGGGAACCTCGATGCCAAGAATGGTCGCGCCATAGTCCATGACGCGCACGCGGGCACCTGCGCAAACAAGGCTATAGACCGTAACCGGCGAGCCGCTGGGGGCGGTGCCGAACGGAGTTGTGGTAATCATGAGCGTCCTTTCGAATACGACGCCATGGCCTGAGCGCCCGGAGCGCAGGCCGTCATGGTATCGGTGTGTTTGCGTCATATGTTAACGTACTCATAGCCTGGAACCACTGACTTCTTCGCTTTCCTGCAATCGGTCGAAAATAAGCCGTGAACGGTATTCAGGTGGTGTTGAGGGCGCTGCATAACTGCTGATAGGTATAGTAGAGTACGTTAACATTATCGATAGACAACAAAGCCTCCTGTGTGATCTGCAATTTCGCATGGGGTATTTAGGCTTCCTACAGGAGCGAAGGTGATCTTTATGGCAAGGCGCCCTTCCAACGACACGGGTTCGCGTCCGGTTTCCATGGCCGACGTTGCCCGCGCTGCCGGTGTTTCGCAGCAGACGGTTTCGCGCGTTGCCAACGGATTTCCCAACGTGAACGAGCAGACGCGTCAGCGCGTGCAGGCAGCCATGCAGGAGCTCGGTTTCCGTCCGAGCTATGCCGGCCGTTCGCTGCGTGACGGCCGTTACCATTCGGTCGGCCTTTGCATCAACGATGTCACCAAGTTTGGTAACCTTACGATGATCGACGGCATTGCCAGCGCGGCCCGCGAGCGCGGCTGCGCCATCACGCTGGTCGAGATGTCCAAGACCGAGGAGTTCTCGCTTGCCGAGGCAACGCGTCGCATGGCCGCGCTGCCCGTGGACGGCATCATTATCGGCATGAGCCGTATGGCGCCTGATTTTGAGACATTCGATCCGCTACCGGGTATTGGCACGGTCATCGTCACCATGTATGCTCACCCGCGGGTAACCACGGTCGACTCTGACCACTATGGCTGCTCTCTACTGCTTATGGATCATCTGTTTGAGCTGGGCCACGAGCAAATTCGCTTTATCGGCGGTCCGTCCTTCTCGGTCGACGAACAGTTCCGCCGGGCTGGTTGGAGAGATTCTCTCGAGCGCAGGCATATCAAAATGGCTGAACCGCTCGAGGGCGACTGGTCTGCCAACAGCGGTTACGAAGCCGGCAGGTACCTGGCCGAGCATGACCGCACCATGACGGCGATCTATGCGGCAAACGATCAGATGGCAAATGGCGCGATTGCCGCGCTGCGTGATAGCGGTCTGCGCGTGCCCGAGGACGTGAGCGTGGTGGGCGTCGACGATTCACTCGACGACTTTGTCGCGCACAACGAGCTCACGACCGTGCGATTCGATCTACATCAGCGCGGACGCGAGGTGTTCGAGCATGCGGTTCCCAAAGCGGGGACGTCGGGCAAAACCGTCGCCATTCGCATTCCCGGCCAGCTTATCGTCCGACATACCACAGCAAGGCCGCGCGCATAGTTTTCACAGGTCAACGGCTCAACGTTGCATATCAATAACAATCGGTAAGGATGCTGGCAGATAGCTGTTGGGATGCGGGCGAGTGCTATGATAGACGGGTTCTTTTGTCTATCAAGGAGGCTTTGCCTGATGGAGATCACCAAGGATATCCGCTACGTTGGCGTCGACGATCACGACATTGACCTGTTCGAGGGCCAGTACGACGTGTCCGAGAATGGTATGGCATACAACAGCTACGTCATCCTGGGCGAGAAGATCGCTGTCGCCGATTCGGTCGATGGCGGTTTTGTTGACGAGTGGCTCGGCAACATCGAGGCCGTGCTCGATGGCCGTACGCCCGACTACTTGGTCGTCCATCACATGGAGCCCGATCACTCTGCAGGCATCGTCGCCTTTATGGAGCGCTATCCCCAGGCGCAGATTGTGGCCAGTATGGGCGCTTTCCGCATGATGGTCAACTACTTTGGCACCGACTACCCCGAGCGCAAGATGGTCGTCAAAGAGGGCGACGTGCTCGATCTGGGCAGTCATAGCCTAACGTTTGTCGGCGCTCCCAACGTGCACTGGCCCGAGGTACTGTTCTCTTACGAGGTCACCGACAAGGTGCTCTTTAGTGCTGACGGTTTTGGCAAGTTTGGCGCTAACGACATCGAAGATCCGGAAGGGTGGGCCTGCGAGGCGCGCCGTTACTACTTTGGCATCGTCGGCAAGTTCGGCAAGTTCGTGCAGGCCGTGCTCAAGAAGGCCGCCGACCTGGACATCCAGATCATCTGCCCGCTTCACGGCCCCGTGCTGACCGAGAACCTGGGCTACTACCTCGACACCTACAACACCTGGTCGAGCTATCAGCCCGAGGACGAGGGCATCACCATTGCCTACGCGAGCGTCTACGGCCATCTGAAGGCTGCCGTTGAGGAGCTTGCATCTGCGCTCGAGGCTCGCGGCCAGAAGGTTTCCGTCTTTGACTTGGCTCGCGACGACATGGCCGAGGCCGTTGAGGACGCGTTCCGCTATGACCGTCTGGTACTCGCTTCCATTACCTATCAGGGCGAGATCTTCCCGTTCATGAGCACCTTCATCCACACGCTCGCCGAACATGCCTATCAGAACCGTACGGTGGCGCTCGTCGAGGGCGGCTCCTGGGCGCCCGCAGCTGCCAAGATTATGACCAAGGAGCTCGAGGGTATGAAGGACATCACCCTGACGCAGAACAAGGTGACCGTCCTGGGTTCGCTCAACGACGCCTCGCGCGCTCAGATCGAGGCCCTCGCTGACGAGCTCTCCAAGTAGCGATACGTTCACTTTTAACGCTCAAACCACCACAAAGGGGACAGGCACCTTTGTGGTGGTTTTTGTTTAGGGGCAAATGCCGATGATAAAACGCTTGACTCTGTCGTTACCTGCGGCGATGGCAGAGTGCTTATCTAAAAGCACCCCCATTTACCTCGCATTATTTTAAAAAGCGGCATACCGTTCGCGTGCTCATATCGACCGTTCGGCGTCTTCGATGAAACTCTGGACAGTCTTTATTCCTCAGGCTGTTAACGTACTCATTAACGACTCGTCTCTGCTGCTGCGCTGCGGCGGGGAGTTGGAGCCCGCCGAGGGGCAAGGATGTTAGCGCAAACATCCACGTTTCCCCGGCGCTCACTTTGGTAGTCAAAGCGCATTAAGGGATGCGCTAAGAAAGGGGAATTCCTCATGGCACTTTCTCGTCGTCAATTCCTTCAGGCTTGCGGCCTCGGCGTGATGAGCGTCGCTACTGCCGGCTCCCTCGTGGGC
>CALGKS010000273.1 GCA_937930475.1 uncultured Collinsella sp.
TGATACCGATGCCCATCTGCCGTTTGATATCGTGCTCGATGGTGTCCAGGATCTCGTGGTGCTCAAAGGCATCGCCCTCGCCGGGCATTTCCACGTGTGCGCTGGCAAACTGGCGGCCGGGGCCGTAGTCATGCACCATCAGGTCGTGCGTGCCTAGGACCTGCGGATACGACATGATCTTGTCGCGGATTGCCTGGACGAGCTTGGGGTCGGGCGCTTGCCCCAACAGCGGGCTGATGGCGTCGCGCACCAGGCCCATGCCGCTGATGCAGATGAAGATGCCCACGCCCAGGCCCGCCCAGCCATCGAGGTCAAAGCCGGTCGTCTGCGAAATAAGCGCTGCGGCCAGGACCGAGGCCGAGGTAATCACGTCGTTTTTGGAATCCTGCGCCGTGGCGATAAGCGTCTCGGAATCGATGCGGTTGCCCAGCGTGCGGTTGAACGCCGCCATCCAAAACTTGACGAGCATGGACAGGATAAGGGCTGCCATGGAGAGCGCCGAATACGCGGTGGGGGAGGGCTTGATGATCTTGGTGACCGACTCCAAGATCAGGTTGATGCCGACGGCGCAAACGAGAACGGCGACAAACAGCCCCGCCAGGTACTCGTAGCGGCCGTGGCCATAGGGGTGCCCCTCGTCGGCCGGGCGGCTGGCAAGGCGGAACCCGAGCAGGCTCACGATGTTGCTTGATGCATCAGAGAGGTTGTTGAAGGCGTCGGCGATGAGCGAGACAGAGCCGGCGAGCAGGCCCGCGATGCCCTTGGCCAGGCACAGCGTGATGTTGAGGCCGATGCAGATGAGGCCTGCGGCAAAACCCGCGTTGGTGCGGCAGGAGGTATCGACCGGCTCGCTTTCGCTGCCGGGAACAAGCGTATGTACCAGCCGATTTACAAATAGCATAGCAATCGTCCTCACAATCATGTTTAAGGGGATAGTGTAGCTCGCATGGGCGCGCCGTTTGCCGATGCTCAGAAAATGCAGCAATGGTCTGCTGGAGCTAACGAGTGGGGCTTCCCGTCCGACCGAGTGCTCCATTTTGGGCCACATGGGTATGGGCATGCGCCGATTTGCTCGACATACTTAATGTCGACAGCCCTGTGCAAAGGAGGACGTTTCCATGGACGAGATGTTTGCCATTAAATGCCAAAACTGCGGCGGCCCCATGTATTCGCACCAGGCAAAGCGCAGCTTTGAGTGCGCCTATTGCGAAACGGTTATTCCGTGGCAAGCGGACGCCGGGGAGCCCAAGAGCGCCTTAGGCATTCGTCATACGCCGTTGACGGTGGTTGATGGGCTGCTCAAGCTCACGCACGTTTCGCAGCTCGAGCGCCCGGAGGACCCGGACTGGTATTTCTTCAATGCGCACTGGCGCAATCAGTCGGTCCTGGAACATCTGCTGTGGGAGGATAGCGGCACGGCGCAGGAGTTCCAAAAGGCCACGCATGTGAGCATTCCCTGTCCCTTCTGCGGCGCGTCCTTTGAGGGGTCATCGACCCAACGCGTGTTTGAGTGCCCGTCGTGCGGCAACAAGATCGGCGTTGCCGACCTGCTCAAGCCCGGTGCTTTTAGCAAGCGTCTGACCATGGGCGTTGGCGCGGAATATGTACCTGAGCAGGGCATTCCCTGCGAGATCACTCCGCAGCAGGCACGTGCCAACGCGCTGCAGCTGGTGCGTCAGTATCCCGATGCTTTTGCCGGGCACGATGTAGAAGACGCAATCCAAAACGACATGATGCTCTTCTATTTCCCCATGGCGTTGGCGGATTTGCGCATGATGGCGTCCTTCCCGGGCAAGGGCCTGAGCAAGGAGACCCTGGTGTACTACGAGGTGCTCGACTGGGCGTATCCGCGGGCAAACTACCTGGACGTTCGTCTTATGGGCATTTTGGAGCCGTGGGACTTTGCCAAGGTGGGGCCGTTCGATCCCGCTATGCAGGAAGGCGACTTCCGCGTCGTTTCCGTCGATGCGTCCACCAAGGACCAGGTGGTCATTGATAAGCTGGCGCTCGATATTGCCGGCAACGATGCCGAGGCGGTGCTGGGGCTCAATAAAAAGAGCATCCGCACGTGGGCGCGCAAGGCCCGCAAGCACAAGGACGGCCTGGTGATGGTGCCGGTGTACTTTGTCGATCGTCCGGCGTCGGATAGCCGCGATGGCGAGCAGGTGCGCATTGCCGTAAACGGCCAGACGGGTCGCGCGGCAGCGGTGGTGTTTAGCGACAAGCGCGAGACACATGTGGTGGCACCGCTCAATCCCAACGTGATGCTGTCGAGCGAAAGCACCGTGCACGCCACGCCCATCGAGGTCAAATACGTTAAATCGCCGTTCCTATACCAGATCGTACGCCGCGGAGGCGGTGAGCAGCCGCGGCAGGTTACGGCCACAGCCGAGGGTTCCTACCGAGAGGAAAAGCCCAAACGCAAGGGCCTGTTCGGCGCGATCTTTGGGAAGTAGGGGAGTGGTACGGGACAGTGCGCAGTGGTGCGAGCTGTCCATCGTAGTAGATCTAAATAAACGGTGGGACGGCTGCAAAAGAGCCGCCCCACTGGGTAAAATCAGGTTGTGCCGCGGAACCCGCTCCTCAGCTAGTCACACTTCGGAAGCGCGGGCAACGCAGGTATTATCGTCTAAAGGGCCGGCTGCAACCGGCCCTTTTCTATGACTCCCTTCGCTACCCATTCCATGGTTTGGAGCAGCGTCGATCTAACGGGCAATCAAGCCTCTAGTTCTCTTTGAATTGAGCAAGCATCTGCCCGAAGAAGCTTAGTTCGGATGGCTCATAAATGAGCGAACCGCCGTCCGCGGTCCTGTAGACCCCGCAGGGGAGGTAACGCCCGTCGGGGAGGACATAGAGGTTGGCTTCTTCCTTCAGTCCTGCTGGAAATAGCGGAATCCTGTTTTCGTCCACTTGGAACTCGTCTATATTCGCGATCTTCCTCTCCATGATGCCTCCTGCCTTATTTCTTGAATGGCGTCCTAAAACAAGCAGCTCTCAATCAGATCCTTCCCTCGTAGGGTATCGATCCACTCCTGCGGAATTGCGTCCATACCGTATGCCGTGCCGGCGAGGGCACCTGCGACGGCTGCGGTGGTGTCAGTGTCGTCGCCCAGGTTGACGGCGGCAAGTACGCATTCTTCGTAGCTGTTGGTGTTCACAAAGCACCAGGTGGCGGCCCTAAGCGTGTCAAGCACGAAGCCGCCAGACCTGATTTCGTGCTCGGACACGCCTTTCAGGTGGAGCGCCCACGAGGGGGGGGCGTGCCGTTCATCACGTCCCTCATCAGCTCGACAAATATGACGCATGCGTCGGTCGACGTTCTGTGGGCGTGCGTGATCGCGGAGACCTCGCCGATCTCTTCGTCTGTAGCATCGGTGAACGCCAAGGGAGCGATGCGCATGAGCGATCCGTTGCCGTTGTCGCGTTCGCCGGAGCCGCCTTTGCCGGTGTGCAGGGCGCGAGCGGTGGTGCCGCCGTAATCGAAAACGCCGTCGATCGTATACTCGCCGTGGTTAATCCATCTTACGAACTTGTCGCGCATGTCTGCAGTGTCGATGTGTCCGAGCTCTCTAATCGAGTCGCAGGTAGCAAGCGTCATAGATGTGTCGTCGCTCCAGGTGCCGGCGGGCTGCCCATGTGTGCCGTAGCCGATCATGTCGGTGCATTCGAACGTGCCACGAGGCCTGAACTCGTAGGGAACGCCCAGTGCGTCGCCGACGGCAAGCCCATAGATGCAGTCGCGCAGTGTTGTTTTCGGTCTGTCTGTCATGGAAAGCTCCTCTTTCCCGGGTGATGTGGAGCGCCATCGGGGGTATCGGTCGCAACGTGCTGCTACCCTTGCGCTTCGCCATTAGTCGCTTCGTTGATGGCGCGGTACTCGGCACTCAGCTCGCGCGCCAGCTCTTCCTTGCTTGGAAGATACGGCAGGTATTTGGCGGCAAACACTTGGTCGTTGTCTTCGGGCAGCGTGTACTCGACAATCGAGTCGCTTTTGTCCGCGCAGAGCACGATGCCTATGGGCGGATTGTCGCCTTCGTTCATGAGCTCGCGCGTGTAGTAGTTCACATACATTTGCATCTGGCCCAGGTCCTGATGCGTAAGGTCATCGGTCTTAAGGTCGATGAGCACGAAGCAGCGCATCAGATAGTTGTAAAACACAAGGTCAATATAGAAATGGCGTCCATCAAAGGTGATGCGCTTTTGGCGCGCCTCGAAAGCGAAACCACGGCCAAGCTCCAGCAGGAACTTCTGAAGATGCGTGATGAGCGCCTGCTCTAGATCGCTCTCGCGAAACGCAGTATCGTCCGAGAAGCCTAAAAATTCCAGCACATATGGGTCGCGGATGATATCCTCGGGGCGACGATCCGGGGCGCTCTTTTGGATTTCCTGAGCGACGGTCTCTGTGTCCTTGCTGGCAAGTAGACGCTCGCGGAACATGGTGTTGATTTGGCGCTCGAGCTGACGCGTGCTCCAGCGAGAGTCGGCGCATTCGTTCATGTACCAAATGCGAGCTTCGGGGTCGGGAATGCGAGATAGCCTGCGATAATGTGTCCAGTTCAATTCGTGACGCAGTGCGTCACGAATTGGGAATGCTAAATAAAACTGCCGCATGTAGCGGAGGTTTGAAGTGTCAAAGCCTTTGCCGAAATCTGTGGTAAGCCTGGTCGCGAGTCCTTTAAGCAGCGCCTCTCCATACCTGGCGCGCTCTTCTCCGCCTTGTTCCTCAACAATGCTCTTGCCGATCTCCCAATATGCCTCAACCATCGCAAAGTTAACGGCGGCATATGCCTTGTTGCGAGCAGCGTTGAGAATCGAGGAAACCTGCTTGTAAAAAACTTCTGGCACGATTGCCGATTCCCCGCGGTTTACCAGTTCACCCATTAATATCGCCCGACTTTCCTCTTAAGGAACGCATCTTTATTGCATTTAGTTTAAAGCCTCGCGCGGACACGAATTGCTGTGCTGTCTGGCACCTTCGCATGGGAGCCTTGCGGTGACTAAAATGTGGCCATAGAGGCAGTTTTAGCGAACCTCATGGGGGTGACATGCATGGACAACAACACTTTGCTACCCCTTCATGTCAAAAATAGGGGCGCAGAACGATATTCTGCGCCCCTGATTGAGCCGATGCGTCTGAAAGCCGGCTTGCCTATTCGCTAGCGCCTTCGCTGTCTTCGCGATCGTTGACAAGCATTGCCGCGCCGGCGACCGTTGTCGCCACGGCGGCGGCAGCTAGCCCGGCGGCAATGCCGGAGCCGTCGCCCGTGTCGGCGAGTTTTCCGCCCGAGCCCTTACCCTTGTTGCCCTTACCGTTCTTATCAGCGCCGTCTGCGCTGGAACCCGTGCCGCTGCCGGTGCCGCCTGCACTGCCCGAGGCCGCTACGGTAAAGCTTACGGCTCCATTGCTGGCGAGCATGTAGTTCTGTGCCGCGTCGCCCAACAGGTCTTTCGCACGCACCCAATACGTCCCCGCGGCAAATGCCTCGCCCTCGGCCATCACCGTTCCTGGAGCACCGTTTGCATCGTGCATAAACTCGAGTTGGGCCGTGCAGGCATCGTTTTCGAGCTTGCCGTCGAGCGGCGCCGTGACCTTGGCGCGCACGTCCTCGCCGGCCTTAAGGCCTTCGAGTCCCTCAAAATGAGGCGTCAGCACGCGTGGATCGATATCGATGGGCACGGATCCCTGCAGCCCTATAACGGTCTCATTGCCCAAGGCATCGACATCAACGTATTCGATGGCAAAAGCGCTTCCCGAAGCCGCCACGTTGAGTACGTTGCTGCTGTCGACGAGGCGGAAATGACCCTCGCCAACGGTCTTGCCGTCCTGGAGCGAGGCGTCGCTCAGCGAGTCGCCATATGTCATGTGCATGCGGGCTGGGAGGTAGCACGAAGCCGTCTGCTTGTGCTGCGTATCGTAATTGCGCTGGTAGATGCTTCGGGCCAGTGCCGCATCAACAAAGTCGGACGCAATGATGCCAATGTGCTTGCGGCAGTCCGCCTTTGTGCTCTCAACTCCGCTATTGTTTATATACGAGCTCTTGTACAGGTGCTCGTCGACCACTCGCGCTGCGGTAAAAGGGTTGTTTTGCGTGCAGCTCGTGTAGTTGATAAACCGGCAGCGCTCCGTTGCCTGCACCGTTGTCCCGTCCGCGGCAGTGATATCTACGGTGCTGCGCTCGAACTCGGACGCTGCCTTCAGGGCCATATCGACCCAGTCGATTTTACTGGACCCCGTGCAGTTGTAATGGTCTTGGGCATATACCGCTGTGCTATAGGGCTCTTTGTCGCCCGTATTGCCCGCAGCCTCAAAGCCTTGCTCGTATTTCACGAGGCACATGGACTTTCCGGAATGCGCCTTGATTTTGTCGTCCCATTCGGTGAGGTCGAGGCCCCACGTGTGGCCGTCTACGCTGTCGCCGGCGAGTTTAAATCGACGCAGCAGGACGATCTTTCCGCGCACCTCGTTCAGCGTGGGGACATGGCTCGACGTATAGAACAGATCGGAGTTATTGTCCATAACAGTGGCGAAAGCTGTCGTAACGCTTTCGTCGGTAGCTTCGTCGTTGCCTCGTGACACAAGCATGATGAGCGCTTCTGACGGGTTTTCGTTCAAAAATGTTTTGAAGTAACCGATGACATCGGAGAGATGTATAAAGCCCCCGTCTTTTTTGAGCAGGTAGCATATTCCATGGTCGATGCCGGGGTCGCCGTTCTCGTTGTCCTTTCCAAGTCGGATATCAAAATAGCGAATGCCTTCGAGCAACTGCGTGGGGATGTAATCCTGCTGGCACTTTGCAAGCGAGGTTTGGGGCTCGGTGTCGTTGTCGACGCTGCAGGTGCTCGAATCATGCGTGCCCGGGATGCTC
>CALGKS010000274.1 GCA_937930475.1 uncultured Collinsella sp.
CTACAGCTGAGGCACATGCCACCGAGGCCAAGCCGGCCGCCAAGGCTCCGGCAAAGACCGCTGCCAAGAAGACGACCGCGACTAAGACCACGGCCGCCAAGAAGACCACGGCAACGAAGGCGACGACCACCAAGGCCACCGCGACGAAGGCTGCCCCTAAGGCCGCAGCAAAGTCGACCGCCAAGGTCGAGGAGACGCCCTCCGAGCCCAAGGCCGAGGCAACCGTCGAGGCCAAGCCGGCCGCCAAGACCACCACGCGCAAGCGCACCACGACGACGACCAAGAAGACCACGGCAAAGGCAGCTACTCCCAAGGCAGAAGCAAAGCCCGAGGCAAAGGCCGAGCCGGCACCGAAGGTCGCTGAGGTCAAGGCTGAACCCAAGGCCGCCCCGAAGGCTGAGGCCAAGGTCGAGGTAAAGCCCGAGCCCGCCAAGGAAGCTCCGGTCTCCCCCGTCGCTCCGGCCGCGGACAAGGCCCCGTCCAAGAAGACCTCCGTCCGCAAGGCAACTGCCACCCGCAAGCGCCACTAATTCGGACGATCCAAAACCCAACCCTCAACAAACAAGGGGGCGCCCTAACCAGGTGCCCCCTTCCCAGTAGATTTTTGGGACATGCCTTAAAATCTACCTTTTTGATTTCGCGTTCGTTCTCGACGTAAAAGGTAGATTTTAAGGCATGTCCCAAAAATCTACTCAGTTTGGTAAAACGATTTTCTAGCACAACCGTTCGCCGATAGTGAGCGGCTGTAGTTTATACAACTAAAGTGCAACGATATACTTAAATACTGTGCGTTAAGCCCATGGCCCGTTGGCCATGACTATATAGAACTGGACCGTACTATGAGATTGATTCACAACAGCCGCCTGCCGCAGTTTCGCACTCCGTTTGGCGCTGTGACCACTGGAACTTCCGTTGCGCTTTCGGTGATTTTGGAGGACGCCGATCCCAACCAGGCAACGCTTACGCTGCGCACCTGGGTCGATGGCGTCGGCGAGACCCTCATCCCCATGGAGCATGAAGGCGACGGCATCTTTACCGGCGAGCTTCCGTGCCCCGAGCCCTGCCTTGTCTGGTACAGCTTTATATGCAATATCGAGGGCCAGCCCGAGGTCCGCTTGGGCGCACCGCAAGGTCGCACCGGCGGCGAGGGCGTAACCTACGACTACGCCGAGGTTCCGTCCTTCCAGATTACCGTCTACAAGCACCGCGAGAACCGTCCCACCTGGTACGAGCGCGGCATGGTCTACCAGATCTTCCCCGACCGCTACGCTCGCGACGAGCATTGGCGCGAGCGAACGCTGGCCGAGCTCGAAAAACCACGTAAGGGCATTCAACGCCGCATGGTCGAGGACTGGAACGAACCACCGGTGTATGAGCGCGCCGAGGACGGCTCCATCAAGACCTGGGACTTCTACGGCGGCTCACTCAAGGGCATCCAGGAAGACCTACCGCGCATCGCCGAGCTGGGCTTTACGGCCATCTATCTCAACCCCATCTTTGAGGCTGCGAGCAACCATCGCTACGACACGGCCGACTACACCAAAATCGACCCTATCCTGGGCACCGAGCAGGACTTTACCGAGCTGTGCCAGGCAGCCGAGAAGCTGGGCATTTCCATCATCCTGGACGGCGTCTTCAACCACACGGGCGATGACTCGATCTATTTCAACCGCTATGGCAACTACCCCGGTGTGGGCGCCTGGCAGAGCGAGGATTCGCCGTGGCGCGATGCGTTTACCTTCCACGAGGACGGCTCGTACGACTGTTGGTGGGGCGTGGGCAATATGCCCGCCATCAACGAGAAGTCCGAGCTGGTGCGCGAGAAGCTCCTGGGCAAGGACGGCGTCATCCGCAAATGGCTGCGCGCCGGTGCCCATGGCTGGCGCCTGGACGTGGCCGACGAACTTTCCGACGACTTCCTGGCCGAGATTAAGAAGGCCGTACTCGCCGAAAAACCCGATGCGCTGCTGCTCGGCGAGGTCTGGGAGGACGCCTCCAACAAGATAAGCTACGGCCATCTGCGCCGCTATCTGCAGGGCTCCGAGCTGGACTCCGCCATGGATTACCCCTTCCGCGACATGGTCATCGGCTTTTTGATGGGCTACAAGAACGCATACGAGGCCGCCGAGGATATCGAGACCCTGCGCGAGAACTACCCGAGCGAGGCCCTGTCTTGC
>CALGKS010000275.1 GCA_937930475.1 uncultured Collinsella sp.
AGTTCTATGATTCGTTCCACCTCGCGTGCTCGGTGGAACTTTCGGCAGAAACTACGATAACACCTGTACGTTAGTTTTATGGACAAAAGCGGATTTGCGAGGGCGTTTAATCGGTAAGCGACATGTTTATACCACTGGCAGAATTGCCGTGGTAAAACCCTTGACAGTTTTACCAATTAGGGTTTCAAAACTGATAGGCTTACGTTTGGTAAAACGTTTTTAGCAGGTTGTTTACCATTTGACATCGAAAGGTTCGTATATGTCCCATACCGCCGCTCCCAAGGTTGCTTTTATTTTCGATTGCGATGGCACGTTGGTTAACAGCACCCCCGTCTGGGGCTATGCGCAGCTCGAGTTATTGCGCCGTCATGGCATTGATGGAACGGTCGACGATTTTGCCCAGTTTGAACATCTTTCGCTGGAGGACGAGTGCCAGGCCTACCACGACACGTGGGGCATTGGCACGAATGGCGAGGAAGTTTATCGCGAGCTGGGCGAGATTTTGATTGATGGGTACTCCAAGGTGCCGCCGCGCGAGGGGCTCCTGGCATTTTTGGAGCAGGCGAAGGCGGCGGACATCGCCATGTGCGTTGCCACGTCCACGCCGGTCGAGCTGGTGCAGCCCGCGCTCGCCGGTGCCGGGCTCGACGCGTACATGGAGTTTGTTACCACGACGGACGAGGCGGGACGCTCCAAGCAGTTCCCCGATGTGTACGAGCTGGCGTTGCGTCGCCTGGAAGAACGCCACGGGCACAAGTTTAATCGCAGCTGGGTGTTTGAGGATGCCGTCTTTGGACTTAAGAGCTCTGGCACTGCAGGCTTTAAACGCGTGGGCATCTATGATCCGCACGGCCGTATGGAGCGGGACGAGGTTTGCGATAACTGCGATATCTTTATCGACAGCTATGAGGACCTGGACCTGGCCCGTGTGCTTTCGTTTGAGGGCTAGGCGAGGGCCGTGGCTTGTAAAGTATTAGTGGTTTGCGGCTCGCCGGTGGTGGCGAGCGCCGAGTTGCTTTGCCACCTGGCAGGGGAGTGCGACCACATTGTAGCCGTAGACCGCGGTCTGGACGCTCTGTTGGGCGCTGGCCTGAGCTGCGACGTCTACGTGGGCGACGCCGACACCGTTAGTGATGAGGGGCGCGCTCTGGTCGATGCCGCTTCCGATTTTGAAGTGGAGCGCCACGATCCCTACAAGGACTATACCGATCTGGCACTGGCGCTCGATTCGGTCCGCCGTCGGTGGCCGGGTGCCGAAGTGGTAGCAACCTGTGCCACCGGCGGCCGCCCGGACATGGCCCTGTCTGTGCTAGGGCTCCTGGCAAGCTATGCGGACGCCCCCGTCTGGATCGAAGAAGACGAAGTAACGGCCAGAATCTTGCACCAGGACGAGACCTGGACCATCGAGGGCGCCGAGAGCAAAAACTTCTCCATCATCGCCATCGCTCCCAACACCAAGGTAAGCGAACACGGTCTAGAGTGGGAGCTAGATCACAGCCCCCTAGGCCTCTTGGCCGATACGGGCATCTCTAATGTCGTCCGGAAAACGGCCAAGATCCAAGTCCACCAAGGCGTCGCGATCGCCTACCTCTACAAGTAAGGCATCGCCGCGTGAGGGTTTTATCGGGACGGTGGGTTAATTGACTGATTTTGCCGAAGTCAAAATCAGTCAATTCAGCCCCGTCCCAGGAAAACCCGTAAGTGTGAGAATCAACCCAAAAAACTTCTTGCATCCCCGAAGATCTTCCCCTATAGTACTACCTCGTCACGGGGGCGTAGCTCAGCTGGGAGAGCGCTTGACTGGCAGTCAAGAGGTCAGGGGTTCGATCCCCCTCGTCTCCACCATCGTGAATGCAAGGCCACTCGATTGAGTGGCCTTTTTATTTGCAAAATTTTGCCGTCAGCAGCAGTTGTCGCAAATATTGCGACAACTGAATTATCGTCGCTTAATTCGGTGAACCTCACACTGGGAGACGGGATCGTCAAGCTCGTCCGATAAACCGTACGCCCACGCCAACACCCGCAAAAAGTTGCGCAATTACCTTCCCGGTTTTGTACAAAGTTTGTTAGCCAAACATAATAGTTTGAGCAATTCACGCCGCCAGCAATACAACTCAGGCAGTGCTCACCAACCCACACACCACCATAAACCTGCGGCAATGCGTGCAAGACGGCATAATATCTCCCATGACCACGGCAAATAAACAATATGTTGCTCAACACACCCCAAAACGCATGGGCCACCTGCTGTGCTAGGATACCTAACGTTACATGGGTTCAACTGTGCTCACGGCTCCAGCAAGCCACAAAGCGCAGGGTCGATCAGTATCCGGCCGTAACGGCGGTGCCAGAAAAACCACGAGCTCCAATAGTGTCGTCATGTGTATCGCATCCAATGAATTTGTTCTTGTCTATGTGCAAGTTGTTCATTCGATTTGATATTTCATGACAATTCGCAGCAGTCCTGCAGCTGTTTGCGTGCGGTCCAGTTTTGTTCCCGCTTGACTGGGCCGCACGCAGCCAGCTGGGGGCGCGGTCATTTTTGCGATACACGTCCGCGTCTCTAGCCACTGCACTCATACATACCGTTCACGGTGGGGCAGAGCCACGTGCTTGTCTAACTGGGCTCAGGGTTTGAATATGGAGCGCCTTCGCGCACAAGCGCCCTGGCGAAGCCATATCCAAACCCCGTGAGCCACACGCAAGACAGCAAGGGGGTGGTGCTCGTGTGGTATGTGATTCAGGTTATTAACGGTCGCGAAGACGTAATGCGCGAGCGCATTGAGCGTGTGGTGCCGGCTAGTGCCATGCAGGAACTCTTTTATCCCCAATTTCAAACCGAGATCAAAGTACACGGCGAATGGGTCAACACGACCAAGCCGCTCTTTCCCGGTTACCTTATCTGCGATACGGCAGATCCCCGCACCGTGCAACAGTATCTGCTACGCATGGACGACTTTGCCCGGGTGTTATCCCAGGACGGTCAGTTTGTGCCGCTGGCAAAAGAAGAGGTCCAGCTTATTGGCAGCTTTACGCACAGGGGAGACCGCGTAGTGCCCATGAGTGAGGCCCTAAAAGACGGCGACCAGGTCGTAGTGACGGCGGGTCCGCTGCTGGGCCACGAAGGCCTTATCAAAACCATTAACAGACGCAAGAGCACTGCTTTTCTGGAGCTCAACCTGTGCGGCCGACGCGTAACCATCCGCGTTGGCCTCGCAGTGCTTTCAGCCGAGCAGCGCGCAATGCGAAACCTTAAAAAGGCGATCGCCTAGCTGCGGGCGACTGTTTAACGGGACAGGGGGGATCCCCGGGGACGGGGAAGTAGGTTTGAAGGAAATAGTGTCAGACAAAACGGAGTATTCAGCAGGAGCGCCGGCGGGGGCCGCACTTGTTGCTCAGGCAATGAACAGCGGTGACGCGAGCATGCGATACAAGGCTATGCAGGCCGTCAAGGACTGGGACAACTCCCGCCTGGCCTACCGCACCGTCAAGCGCGCCTTCGATATCGTGTTCAGCGGCTGCGTGCTGGCCGTCATCGCCGTGCCGAGCCTGGTGCTCGCCGCGGCCATCCGCCTGGAGAGCGAGGGCAACCCGTTCTACAGCCAGACCCGCGTGGGCCAGACCCATCGCGACGGCAGGCTGTCCACCTTCCGCATGTGGAAGTTCCGCTCCATGTATAAAGACGCCGACGAGCGCCTCGCCGAGCTCAAGGGGCAGAACGAGATCGCCGGCGCAATGTTCAAGATGAGGGACGATCCCCGCGTCACCAAGATCGGCAGGTTCATCCGCAAGCACTCCATCGACGAGTTCCCGCAGTTCCTCAACGTGTTCCTGGGCCAGATGTCCGTAGTGGGCCCGCGCCCGCCGCTGCCGAACGAGGTCGCGGAGTACACAGAATTCGACCTGCAGCGCCTGGCCGTGAAGCCTGGGATCACCGGCTGGTGGCAGGTGAC
>CALGKS010000276.1 GCA_937930475.1 uncultured Collinsella sp.
AGCGTCAGATGTGTATAAGAGACAGCCGTGCTACAATCGCCGACATGCCCCACAACTAGATCTGCCTTCGAAAGGAGCCTACGTGGCGAACGCCATCGATCAGCTCACGGACCGAGTGCTCGTGCTCGGCCGTCTCACCATCGTCCGCCGCGCCATTACTGCAGTGGCGGTCACAATTTCCGCCGTTCTCCAGACATTTCTGATCCAGGCATTCATTCAGCCCGCCGACCTGCTTCCGAGCGGCCTCACCGGCGTTGCGGTCCTGCTCGATCGCGTTACCTCGCTCGGCGGCGTTCACATCGACATCTCGCTCGGTATGCTTGCGCTCAACATCCCCGTGGCGCTCCTATGTTGGAGTGGCATTAGCAAGCGCTTCGTCATCTTCTCGATGATGCAGGTCGTGCTCTCGTCGCTGTTCCTCAACGTCTTTCACTTCGCGCCGTTTTTAGGCGACAAGATCATGCTCATCATTTTTGGCGGCGTAGTCTCGGGTCTGGGCGCTGCCATCGCGCTTAAGTCCGGCGCATCCACCGGCGGCACCGACTTTATCGCGCTGTGGGTCTCCAACCACACGGGCAAGACCATCTGGGGCGTCATCTTTGGTTTCAACTGCTTTATCCTGGCGATCTTTGGTTTTATGTTTGGCTGGGACAAGGCGGCGTATTCCATCGTGTTCCAGTTTATTTCGACCAAGACCATCGACAGTTTCTATCGTCGCTACGACCGCGTGACGCTGCAGATCACGACGCGCAAGGCAGACGAGGTCATGACCGCCTATGTTGACCATTTTCAGCATGGCATTAGCTGCGCCGAGGTCATTGGCGGATACAGCCGCGAGAAGATGTACCTGCTGCACGCCGTTGTATCGACCTACGAGAGCCAGGACATTATCAAGCTGGTGTGCGACATTGATCCCGGCGCCGTGATCAACGTGTTCCACACGCTCAACTTTGTGGGCGGCTGGTGGGGAGGTCATGTCGACGAGCCCATGCCCACGGCCGTTCCCGATCCCGACAAGCCCGCACGCATGGCCAGCAGGCAGGCGCGCCTCAGCGAGCAGGACAGCCTGCAGCAGGACGACGGCAAGTAGGGTTTTGGCATTTTACCGGCCCGGCGCAACCCTTCCGTATGAGCCCCACGAAAGCCCCGTTGCTTTCGAGGGACTTTCGTTTGCCCAGATAAAACCTGCCAAAATGAAGCTGTCGCTTTTTGGTAGGGAGGGTGTATCGTTTTATCAATATGAGGTAACATGAAACTAGACGTTATATACGTATTAGTTATTTCAATATTTCGATAAGAGTGATTAGATATGCCTACGCCCAAAAATGCACCGCTTTACCAGCAGATTTATGACGAAATCAAGGACGCGATCGAGAAAGGTGTTTATGCACCCAAGGAGCGTATTCCGTCCGAGCTTGAGCTAGCCGAGCAGTACGACGTGAGCCGCATTACGGTGCGCCGCGCCGTCGAGGAGCTGTGCTCCGATGGCTACCTGGTTAAGCAGCAGGGCCGTGGCACCTTTGTCTCCACGCCGCACATCAACCGCCAGTTCCACGCTTCGACGCTGCAGACGTTTACCGCGCTGTGTGCCGATAATGACATGAAGGCGGGCGCGCATGTGGTCGATCGCCAGATTGTGCCGGCACGTCAAAACGAGATGGAGTTCTTTGGCCTGCAGAAGGACGCGCTGCTGCTGCACATCAAGCGCGTGCGTACGGCCGACGGCGAGCCCATTTTTGAGGAGAACATCTTTGTGCCGTTTGACGCCTACCGTGAGCTGTTGACGGCCGATCTTGAGGACAAGTCGATTTTTGCCGAGGTCGAGCGTGTTGGCGGAACGCCGATTGTCTCGGTTGGCTACCGCACGGTCGAGGCCGTTCGTGCCAATACCGAGCAGGCGGCCGAGTTGGGCATTGCTCCGCACGATCCACTGCTCAACCTGCGTGCCGGCTTTATCGGCCCCAATGGCGAGCCGGTCCTGATGGGTAAGCAGTACTACGTGGGATCGCGCTACGTTATGGTCATGTAAGTTACGCGGTTTTACCAAACCGCGTAACGGCTCGACGCTGCAAACGCCCCTAAGCGGCAATCTGACGTTCAATCGTCGGTCGCGTACCAAAGTACGCTTCCCTCCTCTTTCACGTCACCTTGCTCGCTTAGGGGCGTTTTCGCTGACTTATGCTCAACCAGCGACGTTTCCGCGCTTGTCAAGATAGTCGTTGGGGGCGTTCTTAAATGGCTAGTCATTCAAGAACGTCCCCAATGACTACCCGCAGAATGAGCGTGGCTGATAGCCGTGCGGCACCGGTCCGCGTGGCGGCGTATAATCGGCGGCAGATGATTCTGACGTTAGGAAACCATGACCGATAGCATGCAGCAGATGGCGCTTGACACGCTCGGCGCCTATTTTGGCTACACCTCGTTTCGCCCGGGGCAGGACCGCATGGTGGATGCGATTCTTGCCGGCCGCGATGCGCTCGGCGTTATGCCCACAGGCGCCGGCAAGTCCATTTGCTACCAGGTGCCCGCGCTCATGCTGCCTGGTATCACCTTTGTGGTGAGCCCGTTGCTGTCGCTTATGGAGGACCAGACCCGCGCGTTGCTCGCGGCGGGTGCGCGACCCAGCTATCTCAACTCCAGTCTTACTCCGGCCCAGCAAAACACCGTGCTCAAGCGGGCGCGCGAGGGCCGCTATCAGCTTATGTATGTGGCGCCCGAGCGCCTGCTCGAGCCGCGCTTTCTGGCCTTTGCGCAGGAAGCTGCGGCCGAGGGCGGCATTGGCGTGCCGCTCGTGGCCATTGACGAGGCCCACTGCGTGAGCCAGTGGGGCCAGGATTTCCGTCCCGCTTACCTGCAGATTCGCGAGTTTATCGATTCGCTGCCGCGGCGCCCCATCGTGGCGGCCTTTACCGCCACGGCGACCGAGCGTGTACGCGCCGATATCCAGCAAATGCTCGGCCTGCAAAACCCGGCGACCGTGGTGACGGGCTTCGATCGCAAGAACCTCTACTTTGGTTGCGAAGAGATGGGCGACAAGGCCAAGACCGCGTGGGTGCGCGACTACGTGATCGCGCATTCGAGCGAGAGCGGCATCGTGTATTGCTCGACCCGCAAGACGGTCGACGCGCTGGCCGCGGAGCTTGCCGAGGCACTGGGCCCCAGCGGCATTCGCGTGGGCCGCTACCATGCCGGCATGGGCAACGACGCCCGCCGCCAGAGTCAGCGTGCCTTTATCGACGACGACATCCAGGTGATGGTTGCTACCAACGCCTTTGGCATGGGCATCGACAAGCCCAACGTGCGCTATGTGATCCACAACAATGTGCCCGAGAGCATCGAGGCATACTACCAAGAGGCGGGCCGCGCTGGCCGCGATGGCGATCCGGCCAGCTGCCATCTGCTGTGGAACGGTAACGATTTTCGCATGCGCCGCTTTCTGATCGATCGCGGCGATGCTGCCGACGAGGCGCTCGATGACGAGCAGCGCGCGTGGGCGCTCCAGAACCGTTATCGTCTGCTCAGCCAGATGGAGGGCTACTGCAATACCACCGGCTGCCTGCGCGAATACATGCTGCGCTACTTTGGCGACGAGGCCGCGGCCGAGCATGCGGCAGCCGTCGCGGGCGGCACGGCAGACGACGCCGAGGGCTGCGGCAACTGCAGCAACTGTCTCACGCAGTTCGAGGTCGAGGACGTCACCGATATGGCCCGCGCCGCTGTGCGCTATGTGGCCACGCGTCCCATGCGCTTTGGCAAGTCGCTGATCGCCGATGTGCTCCACGGCGGCAACACCGAGCGCATTCGCCAGATGCATCTGGACGAGGACCGCGGCTACGGTGAGCTGTCGAGCGAATCGGTCGGGCGCATCAAGGACATCATCGGCCAGCTGTGCGGTCGCGGCTACCTGGCCACCTCGCAGGGGCAGTACCCGGTCGTGGGACTGGGTCCGCGTGCCGGCGAGGTCGAGGACGAGGCGTTCGCCTTTACCGTTAAGCGTCGCGCGTCCAAGCGCAAGGCCTCGGCCCGCGCACGCCGCGCCGTCGATTTGCTGCGCGAGGAGGCCGAGCTGGATCAACGCCCGCGCGTGGGCGACGATGCCGAGCTGTTCGAGCGCCTGCGTGCCCTCCGCAAGGAGATCTCGACGGAGCTGGAGATGGCGCCGTACATGGTCTTCTCCGACAAGGCCCTGCGCGGCCTGTGCCGTCTGCGCCCTCAGACACGCGACGAGCTGATCCAGGTCAACGGTATCGGCGAGAAAAAGGCCGACGCCTTTGGCGAGCAGTTTATGGCGGCGATTGTAGAATTTGAGTCCGAGCATGCGCGGGATGGAGCGTAACGATGGCATTCGACGATAAAACCGACCGCACTGACGTGTCCGCCGTGCCGCTGTACCAGCAGGTCATGGACGACCTAAAGGGCGAGATCGCGCGCGGTGTGTACCCTGCCGGCTCGCGCATTCCTTCCGAGATGGAGCTCGCGAAGTCCTATGGCGTGGGACGCGTCACCGTGCGCCGTGCCATCGAGGAGCTGTCGCGTGCGGGGTATCTCAACCGCCAACAGGGGAGGGGCACCTTTGTGTGTGCGCCCAAGCTCAAGCGCAAGATTCGCCAGAAGGGTGACGTCCAGAGCTTTACTGAGGGTTGTGCTGCCAACGACATGGTGCCGGGTGCGCGTTTGGTGTCGCGCACGGTGGTCGCGGCGACGCGCGAGGATGCGGCGTTCTTTGGCGTGGAGCCCGGCTGCGAGCTTATCGTAGTCGAGCGCGTGCGCACGGCCGACGGCATCCCCGTCATGCTCGAGAACAACGCCTTTGTGCTCGCCGACCATCCCTACCTGCAGACGCTGGCTGATGAGGACCTCACCGATAACTCGATCTTTGCGCTCGTCGCCGCGCATTCGGGTCGCGCGCCGCTCAAGTCCGACCCCTGCACCGTGGAGATTGCGCTTGCCGATGCTCAGGTGGCCCCGCTGTTGGAGGTGCCGGTCGGCGAGCCGCTCTTTTATATGGAGGCGTACTTTACCGATGCGGACGAGCGGCCCTTGCTGCTCGGGCGCCAGAAGATAGTGGGCTCGCGCTACGTGTTCGACATCTAGCGTCCACAGATAGAACAACATAGAACAAATTTGCTGTAATGACTTCACCGGTGACTGCTTGCGTGCTATAAATAGAACAACATAGAACGACTGCAGGTACGAGCAGCCGTCGCCAAAAGCCGCCACACAAGGAGGAGCATCAGCATGAACGCACATGATCTGGTTCAGGAAATCATC
>CALGKS010000277.1 GCA_937930475.1 uncultured Collinsella sp.
AAACCTAACCCATCTCACCCACTCGGCGGGCACGGGGTCCAAGATTGTCAAAAAAGCGATCGGCGAGCAGGTGCGCCGACCGCCGATATATGGGGTCTGATATTTTCTACCAGCTAGTTCCTCTTACTCGTCGAGGAGATCCTCTGGCATGTCGTTGCCGTCGCCTAGGTCGACTGGGGCCTCTTTGACGTCGGCTGCGGCCTCGGCACCTTCGCCTTCGGGCTTCTCTTTGGCCGCCGTCATGCGGGCTACGGCGCAGATGCGGTCGTTATCGTCGACGGTCATCATCTTGACGCCCTGGGTGGCGCGACCGGTTTGGCTGATCTCGTCGGTCTTGACGCGAATGACCGTCGCGCCCTCCGTCACGATGAACAGCTCATGCTGAGGGCCCACCGTCTTCATGGCTGCGAGGTTACCCTTGCGCTCGGTCATCTGGATGGTGTAGACACCCTGACCGCCGCGGTTCTGCTCCGGGTAATCCGAGACCGGCGTGCGTTTGCCGTAGCCGCGCTCGGTAATGACAAACAGGTCGCCGTTACCGTTGGTAATCTCCATACCAAGAACGCTCACGCCTTCCTTCATGCCAATGCCGCGGACGCCGCTGGTATCGCGGCCGGTGGCGCGCACCTGGTCCTCGGGGAACATGATCGCCTTGCCCGCCGTGGTTGCCATGATGATCTTGTCACCCTCGCGCACGCGACGTACAGCGAGCAGCGCGTCGTCGTCCCTCAGGTTGATGGCGATCAGGCCGTCGCGGCGGCTACGGTCGTAGGCGCTCATCACGGTCTTCTTGACCATGCCGCTCTTGGTGGCAAACATCAGGTACTCGTCGGCGGGGAACTCGCGACAGCTGATGACGCTCGCGATCTTCTCGCCCTCCTCGAAAGGCAGCAGGTTGACGATCGCGGTGCCGCGCGCCTGGCGCGTGCCAACCGGCAGCTCGTGCACCTTCAGGCGATAGACTTTACCCTTGCTCGAGAAGAACAGCACATACTCGTGCGTGGATGCGATAAACATCTCGTCGATAACGTCGTCCTCTTTGAGATTGACGCCCGACACGCCCTTACCGCCGCGCTTCTGGGCACGGTAGGCAGCCACCGGGATACGCTTGACGTAGCCGGTGTGGGTGATGGTCACGACCATGTCCTCGTCGGCGATGAGGTCCTCGACGTCCAGGTCCTTCTCGACATGGCTGATCTCGGTGCGGCGCTTGTCGCCGAACTTCTTGGAAATCTCGCGCATCTCTTCCTTGATGACGCCCAGGATTTTCTCCTCGTGCGCCAACAGGTCCTCGTAGTAGGCGATGGCGCGGCGCAAGCCGTCCAGCTCTTCCTGAATCTTGTCGCGCTCCAGGCCGGTCAGGCGGCGCAGCTTCATCTCGAGGATGGCCGTAGTCTGCTCGGGCGTAAAGCCAAAGCGCTCGATCAGGCGACTGCTGGCCTCAGAGTCGGTCTGTGAGGAGCGGATGATGCTGATGACCTCGTCGATATGGTCGAGAGCCATCAGGTAGCCCTCGAGGATATGGGCACGCGCCTGGGCCTTCTTGAGGTCAAAGCGGGTGCGGCGGGTGACGACGTCGACCTGGTGGTCGATGTAGTGCTGCAGCATCTCGCGCAGGCTCAGGCATTTGGGAACGCCGTTGACAAGCGCCAGGTTGTTGGCACCAAAGGTCGTCTGCAACGAGGTGTACTTGTACAGGTTGTTGAGCACGACCTGCGGGATGACGCCCTTCTTGAGTTCGATGACCAGACGGATACCCTTCTGGTTGGACTCATCGCGCATATCCGAGATACCCTCGATGCGCTTGTCGTTGACGAGCTGGGCGATCTTCTCCTGCAGGGTGCCCTTGTTGACCATGTAGGGAATCTCGGTAAAGACCAGGCGGCTGCGGCCGGTCTTGGTGGACTCCACATGGGCCTTGGCGCGCACGGTGATGGAGCCGCGGCCGGTCTCGTAGCTCTGCCTAATGCCGGCGCTGCCCATGATGATGGCACCGGTGGGGAAGTCCGGACCGGGCATGATCTGCATAAGCTCGTCGACGGTGGCATCGGGATTGTCGATCAGGTAGCAGGTGGCCTCGATCGCCTCGGTGAGGTTGTGCGGGGCGATATTGGTGGCCATGCCGACGGCGATGCCCTGACTGCCGTTGACCAGCAGGTTGGGGAAACGTGCAGGCAGCGCCACGGGCTCGGCGAGCGACTCGTCGTAGTTGGGCTGCCAGTCGACGGTGTCCTTCTGCAGGTCACGCAGGAGCTCCATGGCGGGCTTTGCCAGGCGGCTCTCGGTGTAACGCATGGCGGCGGCGCCGTCACCGTCGATGTTGCCGAAGTTGCCGTGACCGTCAATGAGCGGCGTGCGCATGGAGAACCACTGTGCCAGGCGGACCATGGCCTCGTAGACCGCGGAGTCACCGTGCGGATGGTACTTACCGATAACTTCGCCGACCGTCCAGGCCGACTTCTTGTGCGGACGGTTGGGGTAGATGCCGCTCTCGTTCATTGCGTACAGGATGCGACGGTGTACCGGCTTTAAGCCATCGCGCACGTCCGGCAGGGCGCGCGCCGTGATGACCGACATCGAGTACTCGATAAACGACTGCTTCATCTCACGGCCGAACTCCGAAATCTGGAGCTGGCCGCCGTTGATATCCTCGCCGGCCGAGGCGCCGCGGTCGACTTCGCCAAAGCTCTCCTCGAGCTCACCGTCGTCGTCTTCTTCCTCATCATCATCGGCATCGGGGTTATAGGCGTCCGGGTCGCCGTCCTCGCCCTGCTCAGCACGGGCAAGCAGGCGCTTCAGATCGTCGGGCATGCCGGCGTCGCCGGCCTCGTCCATGCCCTCGTTATTGTTGATATCGTCTGCCACGTTACCTCCTCATGGTTTGCGTGGTCCACTAGTTTCCCTACCGCGGAGACGGATTACCAGGCATGCCGGGCAACCCTCCTAGGTTTTCCAGGTGCCCCAGGTTGCCCTGAAGGATGAGGGCGCACGCCTTGCGTGCGGCGCCCGAAATCCTGAAGGGCAAGATGGGGTGCCTGGGAAAGCTAGGCGTCTAAGAATCGAGCATCATGCGCATGCTTCTCAATGTACTCGCGGCGATAGCCGACCTCGGAACCCATGAGCTCGCGCACGGCGCGGTCCGCCACCACGGCGTCCTCGATCGACACGCGCTGCAGAATACGGGTCTTGGGGTCCATCGTCGTCGAGGCAAGCTGCTTGGGGTCCATCTCGCCCAGGCCCTTATAGCGCTGGACGGTGTAGCCCTTGCGCTTCTTAGTGATCTTGCCGTCCTTGGCCTTGCCGTCCTCGTCGTTGTCGTCAGGGTTCAGCCCCAGGCTCTGGATGGTGTCGCGCAGGATCTCGTCTTCGGGCTGGCGGCCGTTGGGATACACGTAGTGAATCTTGTTGCGAACCTTGATGCCAAAGATGGGCGGGCAAGCGACGTAAACGTAGCCGGCATCAATCAACGGGCGCATGTACTTGTAGAAGAACGTCAGCAGCAGGATGCGGATATGCGCACCGTCGACGTCTGCATCGGTCATGATGATGATCTTGTGGTAGCGGGCCTTGGTGATATCAAAGTCGCCGCCGTCGCCGGCGCTCGTCGTGACGCCGCAGCCGATCGCGGTGATGAGCGACTGGATGGTGTCGCTCGAGAACGCACGATGATCGCCCACGCGCTCGACGTTCAAAATCTTGCCGCGCAGGGGTAGGATCGCCTGGATGTCTCGGCGACGGCCGTCCTTGGCCGAGCCGCCTGCCGAGTCGCCCTCTACGATAAAGAGCTCAGTCAACTCGGCGTCGCGCACCGAACAGTCGGCGAGCTTGCCGGGCAGCGACGCCGTCTCGAGCAGGCTCTTGCGGCGGGTCGCCTCGCGCGCCTTACGGGCGGCGTTGCGCGCCTTGCAGGCCTGTTGGGCTTTCTTGACGATCTCGCGAGCGGGCTTGGGATGCTCCTCGAGGTAATCGGCAAGCCCGTCGGTCACGATCTTGAGCGTCAGCGCGCGCATATAGGAGCTGCCGAGCTTGGCCTTGGTCTGGCCCTCAAACTGCGGATCGGGCAGCTTGACCGAGATAACAGCCGATAGGCCCTCGCGAACATCGTCGCCGGTCAGGTTGGCGTCTTTTTCCTTGAGCAGGTTCTGCTTGCGAGCGTAATCGTTAATCACGCGGGTGAGTGCGGTACGGAAGCCCTCGAGGTGCATGCCGCCCTCGGGGGTGTAGATGTCGTTGGCAAACGACATGACGTTCTCACCGTAGCCGCTATTCCACTGCAAGGACACCTCGACCTCGCCCATCTTGGTCACGGGCGCATCCGGATCCGATTTGCCCTCAATATAGATGGGCTCCTTAAAGGCCTCGGGGACATCCTTGCCCTCGTTGAGGAACTTGACGAAGTCGATGATGCCGCCGGCATAGCAAAACTCCTCCACATGGGGAGTCGCCTCGCGCTCGTCGGTCAGCACGATCTTGAGGTTCTTGTTGAGGAATGCCGTCTCCTGCAGACGGTTGTGCAGCGTATCGAAATCGTAGACGCAGGTCTCGAAGATCTCGTCGTCGGGCCAGAAGGAAACAGTGGTGCCCGTCGTCTCCGAAGTGCCCACGACCTCCATCTTCTTGACGGTCTTGCCGCGCGAAAACTCCATCTCGTAGATGTTGCCGTCGCGGCGCACCTGTACGACCACACGCTTGGACAGGGCGTTGACGACGGAGATGCCCACGCCGTGCAGACCGCCCGAGACCTTGTAGGCCGAGTTGTCGAACTTACCGCCGGCGTGCAGGATCGTCATGACGACCTCGAGCGTCGGGATCTTTTTGATAGGATGCTCGTCGACGGGGATGCCGCGCCCGTTGTCGACGACCGTGATGGAGTTGTCGGCGTGGACCGTCACCTGAATCTCGGTGCAGAAACCGGCCATGGCCTCGTCGACGGAGTTGTCAACGATCTCCCACACCAGGTGATGAAGACCGCTGGCGCTCGTCGAGCCAATGTACATGCCCGGGCGCTTACGAACGGCCTCGAGACCTTCGAGAATCTTAATCTCGCCGCCATCGTAATCGTTTTCGTTTGCCACACGTCCTCCTTCAGTTAAGAAAATGTGTACAGCCTTACTAGTTTATCGTAAAAAAATACCCTCGGGGACGAGGGTATTTGGCTCTACAAGGCCACCAGATGCGATTTAAGGCTCTTTTTTGCCCTGCACGCCCTTGGCCCACTCGGCACTGGCTCTCATGGCGTTCTCGAGGGCCTCGCGCAGTTTTTGGTC
>CALGKS010000278.1 GCA_937930475.1 uncultured Collinsella sp.
GTTTTAGCCCTCACATGGGCCGTCTCGCGCAGCGAGACCGAAAGCGACGACTTGAAGGGATCCGAGAACTCGTAGCGCTCTCCCCCGCCGATCATAAAGTCCTCGCTCGGCACGATGCTCTCGGCCGTCGCATATTCATAGCCGGCAGAATCGATACCCAGCTTGGGACCGATTGCCTGTAAGTAGCTCGAATTGTCCGGTGTCATGGCGAGCATCAGCGAACCACCGGCGCTCACCCAGCTCATAATGTCGGAGAGGTGCGTACCGAGCCCATCGAGCGAGGGCATCAATACAATCACACGGTCGAACGACGTGAGCGAGGGAATCGCGTCCGCGCCATCGGTGGCAATATCCACATCGCGGTGCGCGATCTTCATATCGAGCAGGATCTGGTCGAACTGCTCTTTGACGTCCTCGACGCCATCCTGATCGGTATCGGTAATAACCAGGCACGTGGGCTTTTGACCAAAGATTGCCGAGCTCGCAGGCGTAGCGTCGTTGGCGGCAAGCATGCCCAGCTTGTGCTGCCCGGCGCTATACTGCACGCCGGCGCGCTCGATCAGCAGCACGGCAGCCATGGCGATAAAGACCGCCCAGACCACGAGAAGGCCCATCCAGCGAAAATGGCCCGCACGATCGCGAATATGTTGCACCACGCTCATCGGGCCTCCTCCTCGTCACGCCAAAACGCCAGCTTCTCGCGGTTCTCGGCGCTCAAATACACATGCTGCTTGTCAATTGCGTCGACTACACGCTGCACCGCCTGCCCATCGTGACGCATCACAGCCAAGCGCAGGCAGAGCATCCACACGTCCTGCTCATCGGGCGCCTCAACCACCAGCTGGCTGGCGACGTCCTCTGCCTTATCAATCTCGTCGGCATCGGCCAGCGCCGTGGCATAGCGAATGCGCAGCGCCGGCCCGTCCTCGCGTTCGCAACGGCGTGCAAGCAAGCGTGCATACTGCTGGCGCTGAATCTGCGCCACGCGGCCCTCGGCCAGACCCGAATCAAGATAGGTGCCCAAAAAGTCGCAATACGCATCCAGGTTATCCGAGCTGGGATCGGTCTTAAACGCACGCTCAAGCTGCTGCAACTTAAGATCGGACTCCTTAGAAATCTGCGCCACCGCCGTCGCGGCATAGTGCGCGACCTCAACGTCGTCGTTGAGTTTTGCGGCCTGCAGCTGCGCCAGGTATGCATCGGGGTCCTCAGTGAGCATCGAGAGCATCAGACGGCGGCGGTCGCCCGGGTCGTTGACGATCAGCGCCTCCTCGAGCGGTACCACGCCGGAATCGCCCTCGCTCCCGTGTACGAGCATACTGCGATGCATGTCATCGTTAATGCGCAGTGTCTCCAGCGTGGCATCCTTAAGGCCGTCGCCGAACACCGCGCTACGCACCGACAGCAGCACCACCAGCAATGGGCCCCACAGCGGCACGAGCACCATTACGGCAAGCATGTGTCCGCGAACCGGGAGCAGACCCAGCTTCATGAGCGTCCACAGCACCAGGCAAACCAGCGCGTGTATCAAGAGCAGTACGGTAGCAACGACAAGCGAGATCAAACGGTCTCCCCCTCACCGTTGCCGGCGGGCGCGATGCGCCGCAGCAAGGCCACAACATCCTCGCCGTCGACGGGCTCCACCGT
Source organism: uncultured Collinsella sp. (assembly GCA_937930475.1). Classification (GTDB taxonomy): domain Bacteria; phylum Actinomycetota; class Coriobacteriia; order Coriobacteriales; family Coriobacteriaceae; genus Collinsella. The sequence goes on from CALGKS010000278.1 coordinate 1,648, forward strand.
AATGTGCTTGGCGGCCATGCGCTTGCAAATAACAGGCAGGTCGGCCTCGGTCGCCTGGCGCATGAGCAGGTAAAGCGTGTCTCCATCGACCAGGCCGGCGGCATCGCTCTCACGGATCGACGACCCAATCGCGCCAACCAGCTCACCAATGGGCTCCATGCCCGGCACTACGCGCAGGAGCAAGAAGCTCCCCATCTTGTTGTCCGCAAGCGCTTGCTCGGCGGTAAGCTCCTGGCCAAAGGCATCGTGGTTGAGAACGCACGTGCCGGCAACGCAGCGCTTATCCTGCGCCACGGCCTCGTAATCGAAGGCGCGTCCCAACGCACTGTCCACCAAGCCGCATAGTATGCGGAACAGGTTTTGGTAGTACAGGGTCATTTGGCTTTCGGCCACGTGACGCACAAAGATCAACACGGCGGGGGCTCCATCGCGCTCAATCGCATAGCCAAACATCGGAAGCCCCGACGTCAGCGCGCGGTTCACCCACAAACCAGAGATCGAACCTTGGAGCACGGGCGCAAGGTCGTCGAGCGAGAGTGAGCGCGGCACATTGTTGGAAATCGCCGGGCTCGCCGCTACTAGACGCGCAAATGCCCCGCCCGAAACATGATAGATCGTCACCGAATCGTTCTCGAGAATCTCACCCAGCAGCTCGCAGCACTTGCGGTATATATCACGCGGGTTGAGTACGTCGAGCTCCTGCGTCACGGCAAAGATCTTGCCAAAGCTGTCATGGCGACCCACAATCTGTCGCTTATAGGCACGCTTGTCCTCAATCGCGTCGTGATAGAGCCGCGTGAGGAACGTATTGCGGTTTCGCACAAGCTCGTTCTCGTCACGCTCCGCCTTAACGGCCTCGCTGTTGCGCAGCTGTACATAGCCGCACACGGCTCCCACCACAAAGTACGCAATAAACGGCAGCCAGTTGGAAGGCTCATAGAACAAGCCCTGAAAGGTATAGCCGTACAGGGCAAAATAGCTCACGGCCAGACCAATAGACGCCAGCAGCGCGGCGACCAGGCCAAAGTCGAGCCCGTAGAGCGTGCCAATCAGGACCACATAGAGCAGACGATAGTCGAGCACGTTGAGCTGGGCCGATTGGGAGAACAGATGCTCCAGCACCTCGAACAGGACCCAGGCAACGCCCGTCTCCAGGCATTTAATAGGCAGCGCGCGCAGCTGAATGCGATCGATGGCCGCACGAAGGGGATTGGCCTTTTTGGTGCGGGCGTTAGCCCAGCGGGCGTGGATGGTCGAAAGGTCGCGCAGCAGGTCGTAACGCTGAAACCAGCCATAGCGTTTGCGAGCGACATCGCCTGCGGGCAACGCATAGCCGGTCGACTCGCCATAGGCAACGGACAGCCCGGAGAACAGGCCCAGGAGCGCGCCGCCCAAGTCGCCCGTTGTGCGATGGAAAGCATCTGCAACGTCGAGCGTCTCAAAGGTCGCATCCCAACTGTCAAAGACGCGATGCACCAGCACCGCCAGCTCCTCCGCGCACAACAGGGGAAACGGCGCGTCCGCGGCACCTTGGAGCGCGACCAACCCGGTCGAGCACGCCTCGAACAGCGGCACCAAAAAGGGGTCGTCGAGCGCCGCGGATGCTGTATAGAGATAGGGAGTGCACAGGATCTTGGCCTGGATGTCATCTTGCGAGGCGTAGTAGCGACAGAGGTCGTTGGCCGCGCGAGCGATAATGCCCTTACCCGTTTGGGCGGCAGCATCTATGGCATCAAGCGAATCGGCATTGCTCGCCGCGCCGCCAACACCCTCCGCACCTGCAGGACCCGCCACATACAGCAGCTGAACACGGCGTCCCATGCAAGCACGAAACACCGAGCGCAGCAACTCAATGTCGCCAAAGGTCTCGGTATGCGGAGTGAGATAAGTGGAGAGGTAGACCACACGGTCGAACTCATAAGCCTGGTCCAGGTGGCGCAGCAACTCTTTCCACGAGCTGTGAGACGATAACTCGCGCTGCGAATCGTCGGCAGCTACAACCTGAACATGGTCCCCGGGGAACGCCTTGGCACAAAAGTCGTCGTCAACATACGCGGTATTGCCAACAACCAGCACCTCCATGGCGCGCCCCTTCCATAAAAACCACTTTTGCCATACTCAAACATGCGTATTGTACGCTGTCAACGCAAGCCGAGGCGCCTTTAAGGCTGTGTTAAGAACATCTTCAGAGGATGGGGTGAGGAGCACCTTACCGTGAGTCGCCCTCAATCGTCGTACATTTAATCTGAAGCTCTAATACCTCGATAGAATCTCATCTCTATTATCTTTGAGATACTCGTCCAAATCCGGCACAGCAAATTGAACATAGCCCCTCTGAGGCGCCTGGATAACTTCTCGTGAAAGCAGCTTGGCCCTAACAGAACTCAGCTCACTCGTCTTTTTACCAAGGCGTTTGGCTAAATCTGAGGTCTTGGATTGCCTACTATCCTCGCACATGGCATACAGGTAGTTGATTTCATTACGGGAAAGACCCGAAATTGCAGGCTCGTGGACCACGTCGTGGAAACGAGCTTCGGCAAGCAGGATACCTTCATCAACATCGCGCTCACTAACGAGAGTTGATTTTTCCCGATGAAGGTTGGCGCGCTGCCAGATTGAATACCCAACAAGTTGAACTAAATACGCATAACCTTTTGTTGCTCTCGCCGCTTTTGATAGCAAATCCCCGTCGAGAGAAAGACCAGTCGCGTTAAAGCTATCACTCAAAGAAAGTGCAATCTCGATTTGATTGATAGGAGCAAGGTCTTCGGGAACCGCGCGGCGAAGAAAAGTAAGTGCCTTGCCGTTAATGAGATCCATAACGCCCGATGGCAATCCGGCAAAGGCAAGAGCGATGTTGACTTTCTCCCCAATGAGTAATTGAACTGTTGAGGCAATAATACGCATTTCCTCAACTGGGGCATCTTGGACTTCATCAACAGCGATGAACAAGCCCTTTGAGCCCTGTGCAATCTGCTTTAGTTTTGCCCGAAGGCTCATTTCGCTTGAAGAAATGTCCAACTTGGCAGAAGCAATACCAACGTTAACGCCAAGCGAAGCGGAGGAAAAAGTCAGTTGGTCTTGAATCTGCTCCATAAGATCGTGCGACAAACGCGGACCAGCCGAAACAACAACGGCCTTCCAATCCAGTTCAATCGCTCGGTCGCGCAGATCGCAAAGAAGAACCGTTTTCCCCGACCCGCGCGGGCCTGTGATTCGCATAAGACGTGCGGGGGCGCCAACGCCGGACACGAGACCCTCCACGAACTCGAGAGAGATATCATCACGACCGATGATTCGAGGAGGCTCCGCACCGGCGGTCGGACGAAACGGATTGTAGAACTTGGCTTTGTCCATAACCAGAATCCTCAGGCAAACGTCGCTTATATAGATTTATAAACTAGTATAAATGTATATATAGCTTTATAAGCGGCTATACAATCGATAATGTAAAGAGAATTCATCGAATTAGGGGGTACATTCAGGCAAAACTAACCCAACGAAACAAAAATGTGGAAATACCACGAGATAAAACGTAGCTCGGGGATGATGCAGACATTCCCCCTAGACGGCATCGCCGGTGCGGCCGGGCGGCGCAGTATCATATGCGAACCATTCACCACCACAGCAGCAAAAGAACACTAAGCAAACTTTGAGAAGAGTTTGCGCGCCTTATACAACTTGGCACCCAAATACTCTTCTTTCATATCCATCTGATTTTCAAACAGCTTGAGGACCTTTGCACAAATGGCCTTCTTTACCGCTCTGTTGCCCTCAGCACCCCTTCGCTTGATAGCTCGATCGATAGATTTCTCAATTGCTTCCATAGATTTGGAACGATTGCCGCACAAGTTAGTGCCCGACGCGTTAAGCCCGAGCGTAACCTCAAGGTCTCGCCGTACGCTTCCATCAACAGCATCAATACGCCCGTCGCGATGATAGAAAATGCTATCAAGCGTATAAGGCTTGGTCGGATCAACCGTAAGAGGCTCGTTGCCACGTCGCTTGTCACACGTTGCCCCGCCACGTCCGTCACAAACGGCAACTAGGTTGTGATAATCCAGACTTAACTCGCCATCCGGAGCAGAATCCTCAGGATTTTGCGGAATCAAATGCTCAATCGTAGCCAGACGATCGCCAACGCCGATCCTACACGTGCAATAAGCGCAGAGATGGCCCTGCTCTGCAAGCAAGGCCTCCAGAACTTCTCGCTTGCTCTCTCCGCGCAACGCTGTGTAATTAAACGTCGTATCGGGGGTGTTGCGTATGGCCCTCTTGGCTTTGGTAAGCGCCGC
>CALGKS010000279.1 GCA_937930475.1 uncultured Collinsella sp.
GGAGCGGTCTGCTCGGCAGCCGGCGTCTCTGACTCGGACTCGGGCGCGGGCTCCGATTCGCCAAACGGCAGCGAGGGCTGTACCACACCGCCCGGAAGCTTGGCCTCAACCTTGGGCTCGCCCAACAGCTTGCCGCGACGGCGACGGGCCGGCTTCTCGGCCTCGCGCGCGGCCTCGGCAGCCGCCTCGCGCGCCTTCTCGGCAACAAACGCCGCAGCCGAGGTATCGAGCTGCACCGTCGCGTGCGTGCGTGCTGGTGCAGCGACCTCGCCGGCGTGCATTACGATGACGCCGCAGGTGCTCGTCTTAACGAACTCAACCATCTTGGGATCGGTGAAGCCCGTCACGTCGTTGACGATAGAGGCGCCGCAGCGCACGGCCGCCTTAGCAACCGCCACGTGGCGCGTGTCGATTGAGACGATGGCGCCCTCTTTGGCGAGCGCGCGCACGACGGGCAGCACGCGACGCGCCTCCTCGTCGGGGTTGACCGGGGTAAAGCCGGGGCGCGTGGACTCGCCGCCCACGTCGATGATGTCGGCGCCAGCATCGAGCATCGCCAGGCCGTACTCGATGGCGGCATCCGGGTCGAAGTGCTCACCGCCGTCGCTAAACGAATCGGGCGTCACGTTGAGGACGCCCATGATGCGCGGACGGTCAAAGCTGAGCTCGTACTTTCCGCACCGCCATGTCTTGCTGTCGTTCGCCATGAACATCCTCCTAAAATGCCCACGCCGCCGCGCTCGGGCGCTGGCGGCGGGGTCGCTTTGCAATCAGTCTTTCTATTGTATCCGCGCGCGCGGGCTAGAACGCAAACGCGGCCGCGATGTCGCAAGAAATCAGCAGGTCGGCATTTGCATCCTGATCGGTGGGCGCCAAATTGCAAATGGCCAGCGTATCGCCAGTAAAGTAACGCGTGAGGCCCGCCGCCGGATACACTACGAGCGAGGTTCCGCCCACGACGAGGGCGTCGGCTGCGGCGATGGCAGCAACGGCGCCGGTAAGTACACGCTCATCGAGCGGCTCTTCGTAGAGGACCACATCGGGCTTGATGCGACCGCCGCACGCAGGGCACACGGGCACGCCCGCGGCATCCTCGTGCTCGCGCGCGCAAATCCATTCGGCGCTGTAGACCGCGCCGCACGTCTGGCAGATATTGCGGTGAACCGAGCCGTGCAGCTCGAACACGCGCTGCGATCCGGCCATCTGATGCAGGCCGTCGATATTTTGCGTCACCACGGCGTCGAGCTTGCCGGCGCGCTCCAGCTCCGCCAGCTTGGCGTGGCAGTGGTTAGGCTTGGCGTTAAGGGCGATCATCTTGGTCCGGTAGAAGTCGAAAAACTCCGCCGGATGCGCCTCGTAGAAGCTGTGCGAGAGCATAGTCTCGGGCGGATAGGAAAACCGCTGGTGATACAGACCGTCCACGCTGCGGAAATCGGGAATGCCGCTTGCCGTGGATACGCCCGCGCCGCCAAAGAAGACCACGTGGCTATGGGTTTCGAACAGCTCCGCCAGCGCGGCGGAGGCCTGTTTGGGGTCCGATATTGTCCGCGTCATATATGTCCTCCGTCCGTGTCTCCGGGACGGCGGCGTTCGCACTATCACTCGCGGACCCCGCCCCGCTCTTGTTGCGTTAATCTTAAGCCTGCCAACTCCGTCGAAAGGACACCATGCCTCAGACTTACACTTTCGCCTCGTGGAACGTCAACGGCCTGCGCGCCGTGCTCAAAAAAGACCCGAGCTTTATCCAGATCGCACAGGAGCTCGATGTCGATATCCTGGCGCTGCAAGAGACCAAGCTGCAGGAAGGCCAGGTCGATATCGACCTGCCCGGCTATCACCAAACCTGGAGCTACGCCGAGCGCAAGGGCTACTCGGGCACCGCGGTCTTTAGCCGCCAGGAACCGCTGCGCGTACTGCGCGCCGATGCACTACTGCCCTACGCCGGCGAGGGCGGGGCTGCCGAGCTCGTCGCCCAAGCCGCAACCGAGGGTCGCGTCTGCGCGCTCGAGTTCGACAAGTTTTGGTTTGTCGACGTCTACACGCCCAACGCCCAAAACGAACTCGCCCGCATCGACGTGCGCATGGCCTGGGACGATGCCTATCGCGGCTTTTTGAACGCGCTTGAGCGCGAAACCGGCAAGCCCGTCGTAACCTGCGGCGACTTTAACGTGGCTCACGAGGAGATCGACCTTAAGAACCCCAAGTCCAACCGCGGCAACGCAGGCTTTTCGGACGAGGAGCGCGGCAAGTTTACCGAGCTGCTCAACGCCGGGTTTACCGATACCTGGCGTGCGGCCAATCCGGACGTCGAGGGCGTCTACAGCTGGTGGAGCTACCGCTTTAATGCCCGCAAGAACAACGCAGGCTGGCGCATCGACTACTTCCTGGTAAGCGACGCAATCGCCGGCAACGTACGCGGTACCGGCATCCGCGGCGACATCTTCGGCAGCGACCACTGCCCCGTCACCCTCGCCCTGGAGCTCTAACCCCCAAATGATCCCCCGGGGACGGAGGAAAAGGGACCATTTTCACCTCGCGAGGACGTCCACGCGACCCACCCGCCACGAAATCGGCCCATCTACTACGTTTAAGCCACTACCCTCAACCACAGCGAACAACGCAAAAAGAAAACCGCAGGTAGAAAGCCTGCGGTTTTTCATAAAACACGGTTGTGCTTGGGGGTGTCGGGCTAAACGTAGTAGATGGACCAGTTTCGTGGCAAGCGCCGTCAACTGATTCCCTGGGGACGTCTGGGGACGAAGAAAAACGGATCATTTTGGCTCTCCGAGGGCCACGACGCCCGTCATATCAGCCGGCCATTCCAAAACTATGCCGGTTTACGGGGCCAAATCGCGAGCCTCCAACCACACGCAATTCGAGCAAAATAAAGCCGCAGGTAAACGGCTTGCTCTATTTCGAAAAATGCCGGTATGGTCGGTCTGCGTCAATCCAGCCCCGTAAACCGGCATAGTTTTAAAATGTCACTTCGACAGTATTGATTCCCGCCCCGGCGCAACCGCCATTACAGCCCGTACTTCACGACGACGCGGTTGATGCGGCGACACCAGGGCTTGTACAGAGCGGCCAAAAACACGCAGGTCGCGAAGCCATGCATGATGTCGAACGGCACCGCCGTAGCAAGACGCGCTACGGCGCCTGCCCAGGTGAGCGGCTGCACAAAACCGATGATGTCATACGCGTTGATCACGACGCCATACAGCAAGCCCGAGGCAAAGCCATACGCCAACAGCGCCGGCATTCGCGCGGTTCCATCGGCGCGGTCAAACGCGCCAGCATGCGCCAGTGCGCCACCGATATAGCCCACCAGACCCCAGGCATACATCTGCCATGGCGTCCACATACCCTGTCCAAAAAAGAAATTACTGGTCAGCGCTGCCAACGCGCCGACCATAAAACCATTGCGACGGCCAAGTGTCGCACCCGCGATAATGGCGATGGCGCTCACGGGTTTAAAGTCGGGAATGGGACCAAACAGGATGCGCCCCGCCGCGGCCAGCGCCGCCAGCACCAGCGTGGGCATGATTTGGCGCAGGCCTGGACGTGATGTCTCATAGCCCGCAAAGAACAGTGCGAGCACGAGCGCCACTACAACCAGCATGGCAAGCGCCGCCTGCTCAATGCCCGCCAGCAGCGCCGCAGTCATCACTGCCGGCACCGCCAGGAGCAGCGGAATCTCCATTTTTGTGAGTAGGCGCGAGGCGCGATGATCCGTCATCCCATCACGCCCTGTAGAACACGTTGTCGGCAAAGAAATCTGCAGGAGGCTCCATGCAGGCGATCTCGCCGTCGAACATCATGGCGACGTCGTCGGACACCTGCTCGGCAAAGTCTAAGTCGTGCGTGGCCATGATGACGGTACCGCCGGCATTCGCATGGTCACGCAGGGCGCGAGCGATGATGCGGCGGCTGGCCAAGTCCAAACCCTTGGTGGGCTCATCAAGCAGCAGCAGCTCCGGGCCAATCAACAGCAGCTTTGCCAACGCAAGCAGCTGGCGCTGACCGCCCGAAAGATCGTACGGGTGACGCGCCTCCAAGCCGTCCAGTCCCAGTTGCGCCGCACGCTCCCGCGCCAAGTTCTCGTCATATCCGCAGGTCGAAGCCCATTCCATCAGCTCGTCGCGCACCGTTTCGGCGACCAGCAATGCCTTGGGATTCTGTGGCAGCAGAGCCGCCGAAGCCGCCCCACGCACCATGCGGCCACGCTGCAGCTTAGCCGTCTTGGCCAGCACCGAGAGCATCGTCGACTTGCCACAGCCGTTTCCGCCCACGACCGCATGCACCGCGCCGGCCGAAAACGTCACATCGAGCCCGCGCAGCACCCAACCGCCCGCGCGATCGTAGCGAAACCAGCCTTCCGACAGGGTGGTAGCCGACCCGCCGTGCATTTTTTGGAGTATTCTGCTTCCATCCGTGCGCGGAAAGGCTTCCGAGCCGTTCTCGAGCAACGTTTGCGCCACAAATTTGGACGATTTGTCCAATCCCGAACTTTTTTTCGCGCTCGATACATCCCGAGGCGGCTCCAGAAAGCCCAAATTGTCCTCACACCTGCTGAATACTCCGTTTTTTGCACATCGGATGGCACCCCACCCCAACACGTCATCGGAAAACAGCGATTCTCGGCGTCCCAAAGAAGCCATATCCGCCACCTCGCGCACGCGACCGCCCTCAATCCGGTACGCACACGTCGCATACTCGAGCATCGGCCGCGGTTGATGCGTAGCCACAACAACCGTGCAGCCCAGCTCACGGTTCACGCGAAACAGCGCGTGCAGAAAATTCTTCTCGGCAACGGGATCGAGCTGAGACGTGGGCTCGTCGAGCAGCAGCACACGCGGACGCAGCGCCAGAACGGCGGCAAGCGACAGCAGCTGCTTGCGGCCACCCGAAAGCGTATCGGTATCGCGATGAAGCCAGTCCTCCAGACCAAAGAAATAGCTGGTCTCGGCAACACGGCGGCGCATCTCGTCGCGCGACACACCCAGATTCTCTAGGCCAAACGCCATCTCGTGCCACACGGCCTCGCACACAATCTGGTTCTCGGGATCCTGGAACACGTAGCCCACGCGCTCCGCAGACGCGCGCACGTCCATGTCGGCAACGTTCTCGCCCAGCACGCGCGCATCGCCAGTGCGCTCGCCCGCCGGAGCAATCTCGGGCTTGAGCAGCGACAGCAGCGTCGACTTACCCGATCCGGTACCGCCAACAAGCAGCGCAAATGCACCTTGGGGAACAGACCAGTCGAGTCCCTCGAGCACCGCAGCGTCAGCCCCGGGGTAGGCAAAGCTCAGGCTCCGCGCCTCAATCGCCGGCATATCCGGGCCGCACGCCGCGCCCGACACCGGGCCACTATCCAACCGAGCCATCAGCCGAGCCTCTTCTCATCAATCGTATGCAACACGCAGGGCAGCACCATCCAGGCAGCGTACACGACATAGCCCAGCCACGGCGCGGGCACCGAAAGCTGCGGGTAAAACGAATACTGCGTCGTCGCGGTCCACGCCACCGCCACCGCGGCAGCACCAAACAGCGCGAGCCCGACTAGCGCGGCAACGTCGCTGCGCCCCAGCCGATGCCGCGCGTACGTCGTGCGACGCGTCGCGGCGCCCCACCCACGGGAGCGCATGGCATCCGCGCGCTCAAGCGAATCTTCCATGCCCCAGCCCATCAACACGCTCGACGCCCGCAGGCGCGAGCGCACGGGGTCAGCCGGCGCGCGTCCCGGTACATCAATCGCATCCTGCACCGCCAGCACCGTGCGGCCGCGGCGCAAAAACTGTGGGATAAGCCGCATGCACATCGAGATCATGAGCGCGATCACCGGCGCGGCGTTGCCCAAAAGCGCAAGCACCTTGTCGTATTCGAGCATCGACGCCGCGGCCTCAAACCACAGCACGCTCGCCACAAACAGCCCACCCATGCACA